>JACDBO010000188.1 GCA_013694885.1 Chloroflexia bacterium
GTGTTGGCCCTCACCGCGGCCCAGGAGGGCTATCTGCCGAGGCCGCAGCAGCTCGCCCACGACACCGTGACGCGCGTGCGGGCCGAGCACAAAACAGCAAAACGCTGAGTCTAAACCGGCGCTGTGCTAGCGCCGGACAAGGGCGCACTCACGGGTGCGCCATACCAGGCCGAACGCTGTTGCCGACCCCGCTACGCCCTGTAGGGGCAGACCCGTGTGTCTGCCCTTGCCAACGTCACGGTGTTTCGGGTTGGAGTTCAGGCCAGTATAAGCCGGTCGGCGACCATTACGGCGAAGAGCAGGGCGAGGTACCAGAGAGAGTAGAAGAAGGTCCGGCGGGCGCGGGCCCTGCTCGGCTGCCGCCGGAGTTGGACGGCCAGCCACAGGAAGTAGCCGTTCAGCGCCACCGCGCCGGCGAGGTAGAGCCAGCTCATGCCGAGCGGCGCCAGCAGCAGCGCCACAGCGGTCAACAGAACCGTGTAGAGCAGGATCTGTCGTTGTGTCTCCGCCTCACCGGCGACGACCGGCAGCATCGGCACGCCCACCCGGCCGTACTCGCCTTGCTTCAGCAGCGCCAGTGCCCAGAAGTGCGGCGGCGTCCAGTAGTAGATGATCGCGAACAGGATCCAGGCTGGCGCGGCGAGTCCGCCGGTTGCCGCCGCCCACCCGACCAGCGGCGGCACCGCGCCGGCGGCGCCGCCGATGACGATGTTCTGCGAGGACGACCGCTTCAGCCAAAGGGTATAGACGAACACATAGTAGATGTTGCCAGCCAACGCCAACCCGGCGGCCAGCCAGTTCACCCCGAATCCGAGGAGCAGCGTGCCGGAGGCAGAGAGGACGAGGCCAAAGCCAAGGGCCGCGCCGGGCGTGATGCGACCGGTGACCGTCGCCCGCTTGCGGGTTCGCGGCATCTGGGCGTCGATGTCGCGGTCGATAAAGCAGTTGATGACGTTGGCGCCACCAGCGGTCAGCGTTCCACCGAGCAGGGTCAGCAGCACGAGCGACAGCGGCGGCACTCCCTCGGCGGCGACCAGCATGGCGCCGAGCGTGGTCACCAGCAGCAAGACGATGATGCCCGGCTTCATCAGCGTCAGATAGCCATTGGCAACATCCCACAGTCGCCGCGGGTCGATCACGGTGAGACTTGGACTCGCCATAGTCGCCACCGCGACACCAGACGGCGACTGCTCGGCGGGCGCGTCGTACGACCGGCTCTCCGCCATATGGACGCCCTCACCCATCGAGGTAGCCGAAACGCCCTGGCGACCAGTGGATCGGGAACACATCGGGACTGACTCGGACGCGAGTGCCGCCGCTGCCGGCTCCACCACCGAGAGCGCCCTGCGGGCGACAAGGGCGAGCACGACCATCGTCGCCCAGAGCAGGGTGGCCACCGCGTTGTGCATTCCCCCCAGCCAGTTGTCAGCACGCGAGAAGACGTAGCCCGCGCCCACCAGCACCTGCGCGGCAAAGACGACGACCGCCAGGTTCGCCAGCCACCGCGCGAACGGGGCGACATTCGGACGCCGCGCTTCGAGCGCGACTACCACGACGACCGCGCCGCTCAAGAGCGCGGTGAGGCGGTGGGAGAAGTTGATCCAGAGGTAGCGGTTCGGCTCCGTCGGCCAGGGCACGCCATCGCGGCAGAACGGCCACTGAGTACACGCCAGCGCCGCGCCGGTGGTGCTGGTCAAACCACCGGAGAGAATCAACACGAAGACGACCACCGCGCCGATCAGCGCCACCGCGGCGAACCGCCGACTCCCGCTCGGGGGGTGCACCCCTCGACCCGCCGCGACGATCCAGGCCGGCCCTCCCCGGTCGATGGCGATGAAACCGACGAGCAGGATCGTCGCGGCGCAGAAGAGCATCGCCGTGCCGAGGTGCGCGGTGACGACATCCGGCGGCAGCTCGCGCCAGACAGTCACGGCGCCGAGCAACGCCTGGAAGATGACCATACCGAGCGCGACAATTGCCGTCGTCCGGGTGCGAGCGCTTGTTCCCTTCGTCAGCAGCGCGGTGACCATCGTCGCCAGCACGAGCATCCCGATGTACGCGGCAACGGTGCGGTGCAGGTACTCGATGATGCTCTGGAGGTTCATCGGTGGGTACCACTTGCCGTGGCAGCGCGGCCAATCGTCCGCGCAACCCATACCGGAGCCGGAAATCCGCGTGATCGCACCCAGCACGATAAGGGCATAGGTGCTCACGACGGTCGCGACGGCAAGGCGGTAGAGCCGGGTCATCGGTCCTCTCGGTTGATGCAATCGGGTGCTTTGGTGGCGCGAAACATGCCACCACGCCCGGTGGACGCGGCGTCACCGCCGTCCGGTGCCGCTATTCTACCGTGCGCCCCGACCGCGCGGCATCGCGGACGTACCGAGACCATGCGCCCATGCCGCGTCGGCGCCACAATCGACGCGGTGGCTGGCAAATCATGTGAACAGGAGTTCACCGACATGGAACGCTTTCGCGGCACTGTCCGCGCGCCGGAGTTCCCGGCTGGCCTGGAGTGGATCAACAGCCGGCCGCTGAGCTGGGACGATCTGCGTGGGAAACTGGTCATCCTCGATTTCTGGACCTCGTGCTGAATCAACTGCCTTCACATGCTGCCGCAGTTGCGGCGGCTCGAAGCCCGGTTCCCGGACACGTTGGTCGTGATCGGTGTCCACTCCGCCAAGTTTCCAGCCGAGCGGGAGAGTGGCAACCTGCGCGCCGCCGTCGACCGCCTGGAGCTGCACCACACGGTCGTCAACGACGCCGCGTTTCGCGTCTGGCAGGGGTTCGCTGTCCGCGCCTGGCCGACGCTGATGTTCGTCGATCCGGACGGACGGGTGTTCGGGAAGCATGAAGGCGAGTTAGCCGAAGAGCCGGTTGCTGCCATGGTTGAGGAAGCGCTCGCCGGCTACGCGGACACCGGTCGAATCGATTCTCGGCCAATCCCGCTCACTCCGCTCGCGTCGCACGGCGACACGCTCCGCTACCCCGAGAAGGTGCTCGCCGATCCGTCCGGCGAGTGTCTCTTCATCGCCGACACGGGTCACCACCGGATCCTCAGCACCGACCTGGGCGGCCGTACCATCGCCGTGTTCGGTGACGGCATAGCCGCGTTGCGCGACGGAGACGCCGGCACCGCCCAGTTCAACCAACCGCGCGGCCTCGCCCTCCGCAGCGGCGCGCTCTTCGTCGCCGACACCGGCAACCACGCCCTGCGGCACGTCGACCTCGACTCCGGGATGGTGACGACCGTGGCCGGCACCGGCGCGCTGGGGCGAACACGACAGCCGGGACCGCCGCGCGGGACGGCGCTGCGCTCGCCGTGGGATCTGGCGTGGGTCGGCGATGAGCTCTGGATCGCAATGGCCGGCTCGCATCAACTCTGGGCGCTCGACCCGGCAACGCGGGCGCTGCGCGTCGCCGCCGGGACCGGTGTCGAGTCGATCCACGATGGTCCGCTGGCCGAGGCGACCTTCGCCCAACCGAGTGGCCTGACCATGATTGACGACGCCCTCTACCTTGCCGACGCCGAGACGAGCAGCATCCGCCGCGTCGATCTCCAGACCGCGCGGGTGCGCCGGTTGGTCGGGCGCGGTCTCTTCGACTTCGGCGACCAGGACGGACGCGGCGACGAGGTGCGCCTCCAGCACCCCCTCGGCGTCGCCGCCCGGCGCGAAGGCGACGAGATCGCCATCTACATCGCTGACAGCTACAACGACAAGATCAAGCGGCTGAACCCGGCGACCCGCGAGGTGGAGACGATCGCCGGCGGCAGGCGCGGCCACGAGGACGCCCTGGCGACCGACGCCGCCTTCTGGGAACCTTCCAGTCTCAGCCTCGATGGCGATGCCCTCTACATCGCCGACACCAACAACCACGCCATCCGGCGCCTCTCGCTGCTGGACTTCTCCGTTTCCACCCTGGATGTCCGAGACGATGCCTGAATCGACTTCCCGAAGTCTTCGGCAATGACGCCGTTCACGCGGCGCCCATGTACTTCCCACTGGTGCTGGGCGATACTGCGCGATGCCCCGGCGACACACAGGACCGGACAGTGAGGGTCTTGACAAGCACGCCGGTGGCGACGATAAACGCACTCAGATTGTGCAAACAATCACAAAAATCTGTGGTGGAGGCGAAGACGTACCTATTGATGAGCGGCGTGCCTTCACCGCTCTGTCCCGTCACCATTCAGGCGCGGCGGCGTAGCCGTGTAGACGCAACCGGCGCAACGCCGCGTCGGATATTCGAGAGGATTTGATCGATGCCGCCACCTGTGATGATCACTTCGCCGGCCAGCGGGAAGGCGACAGAGTGGGCAACCTTCCTCGCTCCAGGCCAGCGCTTCCGCAGCGGCGACGGGATGGGCGAGTACACAATCTCCCGTATGCGGCGCGACGACCTTGGGCTTCTCCATGTGACGCTCTGTTCCGGCACGGGTCGAAACTTAAGCGCGTTCGCCGAGCAGATCGAAACAGCCATCCGCACCGGCGATCTCCAGCCGCTCAGCGCCGGTGGCGCCATCACGCGCTGCTGATCCGCCCCCGACATCGCGTGACGAGTGGGCGGTTACCGCGTCGCGCCGTCGGTGTCGGCATCGGTCAGCTCTGTCGTGCAGAATGGGCAGCGACTGGCGCCGAGCGCGATCTCGGAGAGGCAGGCTGGGCACTTCGTCGTCGACGGATCCGGTGTGGGTTCGCGCCGGGACCGCTCCAGCAACAGGTTCATCGGCTTGACGACGAAGAAGAAAATCACCGCGGCGATGATCAAGAAGGAGATCACAGTGTTGAGAAAGTCACCGATCAGGAACTCGCTGTTGTTGATGGTGAAGCTGATCTCGCTGAAGTCCGGTTGACCACCGATCGCGGCAATCAGCGGTGTGATCAAGTCCTCGACCAGCGCGGTCACGACCGCGCCGAACGCCGCACCGATCACGACCGCAACCGCGAGGTCGATGACGTTACCCCGCAGCACGAATGCGCGAAAATCCTGTCCGAGCGTCATCATCTGCCACCCACCTCTACCACGCAGTGGCACGGCACAAGGTCAGCTTCCCACACATTCACCATCCACCCGCGGGCGGCGGACGTCACGCCGGTGGGCATGAGTTCTCGTTGACAAAAAGCTCGTAGGTTGCCTCGCCCTCCTCGTATCCCATCAGGTACGAGTCGCCACAGGCGTTCGTGAAGGTCGAATTGACACCGCTCGTCGTGTAGACGGTGAAGGAGGCGCCCACGATCTGCCCCGTCGTCTGCCCGGTGTCGAGTTCGCCGGCAAAGGCCGTTTCGCCGTCGGCGACGACCTCGACGTAGATCGGCGCCTCGGCCGACACCGCGATACTCGTGAGTCCGGCCTGCTCATCTCCGGCCGTCCCATCAGAGGTGTCCGGCGCGGGAGTCTCCGTCTCCTCCGTCGTCGCGGGCGCCTCGTCGGTCGTCGTCGACGTGTCCGTAGTCGTGGTGTCTTCGGCGGGCTGATCGGCGGGCACAGGTGTCTGCGCGGGGGCCGCCGGCCCTTCATCTTCGACCTGATCTCCCAGCGCGGCGAAGACGTAAACGGCCGGCGCGGCGCTGTCGTTTTGTACGGTTCCCGCGCCCGGCATCAGCTGGCCATCCCCCGCGCTGAGGGTGCCCACACCACGCTCGTCCTGGACATCGACCGTGCCGGTGGTAACGATGAGCAAGGCCGAGCCGTTGTGGTCCGGCAGGTCCACCGAGCCTCCCGGTTCGAGCACAAAGCGGATCAGCTCCATGTCGAACGAACCCTGCGGGAGATCTTCGGCGATCGGACTCTCGTAGAATGCGTCTTCCGCCACGTCAGCCGGTTCGACCAACTCGACGCCCCACGCGGTCGCGCCAGTGCCACCGGCGTACGCGGTGTACGGATCACCGGCCGAGGTGAAGTACGCTTCGCCTGGCTCCAACTTGGCGCGTTTGCCCGAGAGATCGTTGCGGATGATGGTGTCTCCCGCGCGCTGAAGCAAAAACCCCGGCGCGGCGCTGAACGGCGTCGCGTCACTGGCCGAGGCGGGGACGATCTCGCGAATCTGCCAGACCCGCGATTCCCCGTCGAGGAAGACGAGACCCTGGGCAATCACGTCGTCCCGACCTGTGCTCTCTTCAGCGGCCGGCTCGTCGGTGGTCGCCGGCTCGTCCTCGATCAGGCTGGCACCATCGACCGGCGGTGTCGCCTCGGGCTCCGTGCCCTCGTCGATGATCAGCGGCGCGTCGGCATCAGGCGTTGCATCCTGACGGGCCTGAACGGCCGAGTACCCGGGAGCCGCCAGCCCGATCACCAGCCCGATCGCGATCGTCGCGATCACCCACGTACGGCCCACCGCGCACGACCCTGCCCGCATCATCCACATCTGCATTCCGCGCTCCTCTGAAGGT
>JACDBO010000193.1 GCA_013694885.1 Chloroflexia bacterium
CCGCGATGCTGCGCACCGGCCACGAATTCGTCACCAGTGACGTTGCCGCTCGCGGCGAAGAGGAGCGCCCGTGACGCCGTGGCGCTCCGTCCTTCAGCTCGCCCGCTTCAAGCCAGGCCTCTACCTCGCCAGTGGGTTGCTGGCGAGTGTGCTCTTCTACCTCGTGCCGCTGCTGCCAGGGCTGATCGTCCGCGAGTTCTTCAACGCCCTCTCCGGCGAGGCGCCGGCCATGTTCGGCGTCTGGACGGCCCTGGCGCTCTTCGCCGGGGTCGGCGCCGCGCGGATGGCCGGGCTGATCGCCGCCGGCTGGGCCGAGACGACGCTGCACCTCTACGTCGGCGCGCTGCTGCGCAAGAACATGCTCCGCCGCATCCTGGAGCGACCCGGCGCGCGGGCCGTTCCATCCTCACCGGGCGAGGCGGTCAGCCGCTTCCGCGACGACGTCCAGGCGGTCAACAGTTTCCTGAGCTGGACGCTCGATCCGGTCGGGCAGGCGGTGGTGATGGCGCTCGGGCTGAGCGTCCTCATCAGCGTCGACCCGATCCTGACCATCGGGGTCTTCCTGCCCCTGCTGGCGGTGCTGGTCATCGCCAACGTCGCCGGCAAGCGGATCGAGCGCTACCGCAAGGCCCATCAGGAGTCGATCGGCGCCGTCACCGGGCTGCTCGGCGAGGTCTTCGGCGCGGTGCAGGCGGTCAAGGTCGCCGGAGCCGAGGAGCGCATCATCGCTCACTTCCGGCGCGTCAACGACGTGCGGCGGCGCGCGACCTTGACCGACCTGTTCTTCAACGAGTTCCTGCGCTCGCTGGCGGCGAACATGGCCAACGTCGGCACCGGGTTGATCCTGCTGCTGGCCGCGCGCTCGATCCGCGACGGCGAGTTCACGGTAGGCGAGTTCGCGCTCTTCGTCTCCTACCTCGGTTGGCTCTCGACGGTCACGAGCATGTTCGGCTGGTACCTGACCCAGTTTCGGCAGGTCGGCGTCTCGCTCGATCGGATGGTCGCGCTGCTGCAAGGCGCGCCGCCCGCCCGGCTGGTCGAGCACGGCCCGATCCACCTGCGCGGCCCGCTGCCGGATTTGCCCGCGCTCCCCGCTGTCGACACCCCGCTCCTGCGCCTGGAGGCGCGCGGCCTGACTTACCGTTACCCGGACTCCGGCCGCGGCATCGAGGACATTGACCTCCGACTCGAACGCGGCACGCTCACCGTCGTCACTGGCCGCATCGGCAGCGGCAAGACGACGCTGCTGCGGACCCTACTCGGTCTCGTGCCGATGGACGCCGGCGAGATCCGCTGGAACGACGTGCCCGTCGTCGACCCGGCAGCCGCCTTCGTGCCGCCGCGCACCGCCTTCACGCCGCAGACGCCGCGCCTCTTCAGCGAGACGCTGCGCGACAACATCCTGCTCGGTCTACCGGCGGAATCGGTCGACCTCGATGCCGCCCTCCACGCCGCCGTCATGGAGCGCGACATCACCGACCTGGAAGACGGCCTGGAGACGATGGTCGGCGCCCGGGGGGTCAAACTCTCCGGCGGGCAACTCCAGCGCGGGGCCACGGCCCGGATGTTCGTCCGCCCGGCCGAGCTCTACGTCGTCGACGACCTCTCTAGCGCGCTTGACGTCGACACCGAGCGCATCCTCTGGGAGCGCCTCTTCGCGCGGGCGGACGTCACCTGCCTCGTCGTCTCCCACCGCCGCGCCGCCCTCCAGCGCGCCGACCAGATCATCGTCCTCGACGCTGGCCGCGTCGTCGCCCACGGCACGCTGACCGACCTGCTGCGCACCTCCCCCGCCCTGCAACGCCTCTGGCACGGCGACGACCGCGAAGCTACCGCCACCGCCGACGCCAGGTAGGGCGCCCACACAGGTGCGCCCTCGCCGACTAAAGGATGATCAGGTTCGCACCAGTGTAGAAGGCTGAGGCTCCATGCCCTACGACCCCGAGCACCACCACCGCCGCTCCGTGCGGCTGCCGGGTTATGACTACGCCCACGCCGACGCCTACTTCGTCACGGTCGTGGCCCAGGACCGGGCATGCCTGTTCGGGGAGGTGATAGACGCCGAGGTGCGGGTGAGCGAGGCAGGGTTGGTCATCGAATCCTGGTGGAGGTACCTGGCGGGCAAGTTCCCCGGCGTCATGATGGATGTCTTCGTGGTGATGCCGAATCACCTCCACGGAATTGTCCTGATCGGGACGGGTGGTCAGGACGAAGGTGGCGATCAGCGGGAGATGTTGGTTGCGGGGCCGGGCGCAGACACGGGTGCGCCCCTACCTGCCGGCGGCGTCAGCGAACCCGTCACGCCATCCCTCGACACGATTGTGCAGTGGTTCAAAACCATGACGACCAACGACTACATTCGCGGCGTCAAGACCGATGGCTGGCCGCCGTTCAGCGGTCGCCTGTGGCAGCGCAGTTACCACGAGCACGTCATCCGCAACGACCGCGCGCTCGACCGCATTCGTGCCTACATTGCGACCAAACCTGTCCGCTGGCAGGACGATGAGGAGAACCCGGAGCGTCTCGGCAGGTAGGGGCGGACACACGGGTCCGCCCCTGTTGCCGGTTCTGGTGGTCCGCTTCCGCCAACATCCGACCATGACGGCGTCCGACGTTGCGTAGCCCTCGCCTGGCACAGAACATGCGTTCTTCTCACTGTGAAGTGAGGGCGGTGGAACGCGCCGCGCTCCGACCGACGAGAAGAACGCGCTCGTGCGCGGCATCATGCAAAGGAGCCCACGATGGCGGTTGACGATCTGCGACAAAGCCCGATGATGAGCCACCTGCTCGACGGGCTCGATCAGGGCCAGGACATCGGCCATTACGGCCGGCTCACCTTCGCGATGGTGGCCCGGCACTTCCTCGATCGCGAGGAGGTCGCCCGCCTGCTGACGCAAGACCGCGACTTCGACGAGCGCGAAGCCAAGTCGCTCGTCCAGCAAGTCGAGTCGCGCGGATATAACCCGCCCTCGCGCCAGCGCATCATCGAGTGGCAAGGGCAGCAGGACTTCCCGATCTGCCCGACGCCGGACGACCCGGCCGCCTGCAACGTCTACCGCGAGCTGACGATGCCCGACGGCGTGATCGAGGACATCGAGGAATACCGCGAGCAACAGTTCGACGCGGAGACTGCCCAGTCCGACCGGCGCTAGCACGGGCCTGAAATGCCATGCTGGACTCGTGTTCTCCGCTGAGGGGCGAGGAACGCGAGAAGGTGGTTGTGGCCGACTCGTCCTCAGCCTCGAAGTGGCTTCCGAGATTGAGCGCGGTCTCTTCAGCGCCGCGCATGGCCGGAACGGCCATATCCCGCCACGCCGCCGGCACTGGCGCGGTGCTACGCTATCTCGCCCGCGGTTGCGGCCAGAAAGGGAGAATGACCATGCTCGTCAAAGAGGCCCAGGCAACGCGATTACTCCAGTTGCGGCTGAACCCCGGCGAGGACCTGCTGCACTCCCTGCACCAAGCCGTTTCCGATGCTGGGATCAGCAACGGAGTGATCCTCGGCGGCATCGGTTCGCTCACCAGCTACCATTTCCATGTCGTCAGCTCGACCGCGCTGCCGCCCGAGAACACCTTCGTCGCGGGTGAGGGCGCCTTCGACATCCTCAACGTCAACGGCTTCATCTTCGGCGGGCGCGTCCACGCCCATCTGACCTTCTCGAATACGGAGGTCGCCATGGGCGGGCACCTCGAAGAAGGCTGCCGCGTTCTCACCTTTGCGATGGTCACCATCGCCGACACCTCGGCGACCGACCTCGCGGGTTGGGACCGCGTCGGCGCACAACAGTAGAGGACAGAGGACAGAGGGGAGGGAAAGGAGAGACATCCCTCTACCCCCTGTCCTCTAGCCCTTATCCTCGTTCTGCTACGATTTCGGCCAGCACGAGCGGCATCGCGGCGTGGTTCTTGCGCGCCCGACATGTCAGGATTGCGCCGGCGGTTCACGCGCGGCGATCAGCACGCCGTACCCCCACCACGGTTCCACGCCGGCGGTCATATAAGAGGAGGAAACCAGTCCAATGAGCAGCACGTCCGCGACCGCCACGGCCGATGCACAGCCGAAACCGAATGGCCTGGAGGGCGTCGTCGCGGCGTCGACCGCGCTCAGCCACGTCTACGGCGACGAAGGTAAACTCGTCTACCGCGGCTACGACATCCACGAGCTTGCCGGCAAGGCTTCCTTCGAGGAGGTCGCCTATCTCCTCTGGATCGGTCATCTGCCGACCCAGGCGGAGTTGGACGAGTTCACCGGCAAGCTCGGCCAGAACCGGACCCTGCCCGACGCCGTCGTCACCGCGCTGCGCGCCCTACCGGCGAACACCCCGCCGATGGATGCCCTACGCACCGGCGTCTCGATGCTCGGCGCGACGATGACCGACCTCTTCGACGAGGTGCCGGACCAGGACGAGGCCGTCGCTCTGGCCGCCCGCTTCCCGGCGATCCTCGCCGCCTTCCACCGCCTGCGGCAGGGCGAGGAGCCGATCGCGGGTCGACCCGACCTCAACACCGCCCAGAACTACCTCTACCAGCTCTTCGGCACCGAACCCGAGGAGCGCCACTGGCAGCCCCTGGAGACCTACCTCGTGCTCCTCGCCGACCACGGGCTCAATGCCTCGACCTTCGCCGCCCGCGTCATCGCCTCGACCGAGTCGGACCTCTGCTCGGCGATCACCGGCGCGATCGGTGCCCTGAAGGGTCCGCTCCACGGCGGCGCGCCTTCCAAAGTGCTCGACATGCTCAACGAGATCGGCAGTGTCGACAACGTCGAGCGCTGGCTGACCGACGCGCTCGATCGCGGCGATCGCTTGATGGGTTTCGGTCACCGCGTCTACAAGGCGGAGGACCCGCGCGCCGAGATCCTGCGCGGCATGGCCGAGCGGGCCAGCGACCCCGACTTCTTCGCCCTCTCCAAGACCACCGAGGACCGCGCCCTGGCGCTGCTTGACGAACGCAAACCGGGCCGCAAGCTCTACACCAACGTCGAGTTCTACTCCGCCGCGGTCCTGGCCGCCGTCGGTCTGCCGGGCGACATGTTCACGGCCACCTTCGCCGTCTCCCGCTCCGTCGGCTGGACGGCCCACGTCCTCGAGCAACTCGACAACAACCGCCTCATCCGCCCCCAGTCCCAATTCGCCGGCGAAATCGGCAAGACCTTCGTTCCCATCGCCGAACGGTAGTTCTCAGTGAAACAAATTTGCGGACTCATCTGCTCCCGATCCGGGAGCGGGGTCGGATTGTGTCTGTCGTGTGCGAAAATCTCTCTACGGACGGCGCGCCTCTCTGCTGCGTGATCGCCGCCGCCAGGTAGGGGCGACCCGGTGTGGTCGCCCTCGCATGGAGCCAGGCGCGCCACCCCCGCCACCGCTGACCGACCCGGAGATCCGTATGATCGCGGCCATCGAGCAGAATCTGGACGCCATCCGTGCCCTCTGCCGGGAGTACGGCGTCGTCCGTCTGGAGGTCTTCGGCTCGGCCGCAACCGCCGAGTTCGACCCGGCCCGCTCGGATATCGACTTCCTGGTCGACTACGCATCCGAGACCGACCCCGGTCCATGGCTGAAGCATTTCTTTAAACTGAGAGACGAGCTCACCGTCCTGCTCGGTCATCGCGTGGATCTGGTCATGGCGTCGGCACCGGCCCTGGAAAACACATACTTCCGCCGGGAAGCCGAGAAGACTCGGACGATCATCTATGACGCAACCAAAGTTGTCGAAATGGCTTAGCGACATCTTGGAGGCGGGGGACTTTATCGCCCGGTACACAGCCAACCAGACGCTGGATGACTACGACCGAGATGAGTTGTTGCGGTCCGCTGTCCAGCGCCGCTTCGAGATCATTGGCGAGGCGCTTCGTCGTATTGCGCGCGCCGAGCCGGATGTTGCCGCCCGGATCACCGATTACCGGTCTATCATCGACTTCCGGAACGTGCTCGCTCATGGCTACGACCTGGTGAACCACGCCCAGGTTTGGCACGTCATTCACCACTTGCTCCCGATGCTCCAAACCGAAGTCGCACAACTGCTGCGCGAGGCCGACGAGGACCAGGACGAGCTCGGCAACGCGTGATCCCCCACGTGAGCCAGTGTCGCGGCCCGCTGCTTCCGGAGCGGGGTTCACCGGACTACGAATCCCAACTTCGTTTCGCTCATGTTTCCGCCAAGCGCGTCGAACAGCTCGCCACTCCAACGGCGATAGCGGTCGACGAGCTCGGCCCAGGAAGGATCCGCCCACGCCTGAAGATCCGCCACCATGGTTTCCAGCGAGAGCACGTCGGCGAAGCCGTATTTGGCCATCGCCGCCCGCCGTCCCTCTTCAGTGATCGCACCTCAAATGAGGATGGCCCCATCGATCGATTTCTCTTTGCCCCTGCATCGGACGGTCATAGTGGCGGGAGCTTTCGCAGCCTGAAGAAACGCGTCGAACGCCGCTCCTCTCTGCCCTGCTCGAAGTTGTTTGCATGGGTCCGTCAGGCGCAAAAACTTGAAGTTGTTGAACTCAGTTTCGCACTTCAGCTCGCCCACAAAAATCTTGTCGGTACCGCGATCCCTGAGCGTAAAGTCGAGCGTGTGCCCGCGGAGAGGTGGACGATCTGTTCGTTCAAGAGCGCAAAGAGCCGTGCGAGGTACTTGTCTCTCGCTGGCTCGCCCGTGCGGAAAATCTCTTCGAAGGTGATCGTCATAGCGGCCAATCCTCCATACGCACCAACACTCACCTACGCAGGCAATGATTGCGGTGCCTGAAATGATAACGGTCGTGAACGACGAACCTGAGCGCCGATGCCGAACGTATATTGGGGCGAGGCAGCTGCAGGTTGTGCGTCCATCACCACCACCGCCTTGGTGCCGACGCTGCCCGGCGCTGAAGCACCGGGCTATGCCTACATACCCGGCTGAAGCCGGCTGGGGGACGAAGGCAGCCGGCGGGCATCAGACATCAAGGAGATACAGACGAGCGTGA
>JACDBO010000222.1 GCA_013694885.1 Chloroflexia bacterium
TTCGTGGGCCGATCGGCGCTGGACATCGAAGGACTCGGCGCCAAACTCGTCGACCGCTTCATCGACCTCGGCCTGGTCCATGACGTCGCCGACTTCTATACGCTCGACTGGGAACAGGTGGCCCAACTGGAAGGTTTGGGCGAGAAGAGCGCCGAGAATCTGCGTGAGTCCGTCGAAGGGAGCAAGGACCGGCCGCTGTGGCGACTGATCCACGGTCTCGGTATCCGCCACGTCGGGGAACGAACGGCGACGCTGCTGGCCGACCGCTTCGGGTCACTCGACGCCCTGACGGCGGCGCCGGCCGAGGCGATCGCGGCGGTCGGCGGTATCGGCACGGTGGTCGCTCAGAGTATCTACGACTTTGCGCAGGAGGAACGCAACCAGGCACTGATCGTCAAACTGGAACGAGCCGGCGTTCGTGTCCAGGATGAGCGGGTCGGCGACGGCAGTCACCGGCACCCGTTGGATGGGCTGACCATCGTGCTGACCGGTCGCCTGACCGAACTAACAAGGCCCGAGGCCGAGGAACGTTTGCGCCGCGCGGGCGCCAATGTGACGAGCTCGGTGTCCAAAAAAACTTCAGCCGTTATCGCCGGGGAGGACGCCGGCAGCAAGGCCGAGAAGGCGCGCGAACTCGGTGTGCCGGTGCTGGCGGAAGCTGATCTCGCCGCGATGCTGGACGGCAGCGTGCCAGACGTGTTGCGCCCTGCATGAGACACGCGACAGGTAAGACCGAGGTTCCGTGCTACGCTTCGACCACGGAGCATGAGCGGAGACCCACCTCGGTGGGGAGCCGGGTACCAGGAGAGCAGGATGAGCGGCTACTCGATGCCCTCCCGGGAGGATGACCCGGTTCACACCGTGCGGACCATCGCGCGGGTCGCACAAATGCTGGTTGAGCTGCGCGACGAGTATGTCGAGCGGCAAAGGATGGACACGCTTCGGCAGATCGAGCAGCGGATGGACGACATGGCCCAACTCCGCGAAGAACTGCGGACGAAGATTGAGCACGCCCAAACCGACGACGATCACTGAACCGTGGTATTCATGCCGTGATTTCGGCTATCTGCTTGAGCGGCATGCGGAACTCATGGTCCGCGTCGTCGCCGCCCGGTGCCCAAGCACCGGACTACACCTACAAACGCAGCTAAAGCCGGCTATGGACAACGCGTCCACTACGTCCGATTCCCACGCAAATCACCTGGGGTGAGCGTCGTCGTCCCTGGTTTGGTCAGCGGGATGCCGCGCCGGCAGAGCGGGCACTCGTCCGCCGGCCACGATGCCACGGTCTGAGATGCCAACGCTACGAGTGGTACGCCGGCGAAGGATGTCTCACCTCCGCTCCGATCCACGAGCACGGCAACGGCGAAGATTTCGACCGGATGGTTAGTCAGCGCCATGAGCGTTTCCCGGACCGACCCACCAGTGGTCAGGATGTCGTCGACGACGAGTACTCGCGCGCCCGACGCGAAGGTCGTCCCGCGCCGTATCTCGCGCCCAGCAGACCCATCGGTGCTGCGCTCTGCATAGGCAGCGGCGACATCGAGCTGCCGGGCTGTCTCGAACGCCAGGATGACCCCGCCGGTGGTCGGGCCGACAACGACGTCGATCGCATCGGATTTGAACCGGTCGGCGAAGCCTGCACACACCCGAGAGGTCGCTCGTGGTTGCCGCAGCAGATCGAATTTTTCGAGGTAGAGATCGCTGTGGAGACCTGAGGAGAGCAGGAAATGCCCCGATTTCAGGGCCCTGATCTCTTGGAGATACGCGATCAAGTCCATACCTTGCCTCAACGATTGCTAACGGCTGGCCGACAGCCGTTCATGCCTACGGGACGAACCAGAACGAGATGCCAAGGATCGCGGGGATGCCGAGCGCGACGGTAGCCAATGACATCGTCGTGGCATTCAGTGAGGCATCGTGGGCGGAGAAGGTTTGCCGTCCGTGCTTGAGTCCACCGAGAAAGATGGAAAACCTGAGCACGACCAGGATGTTGCCGAGGATTGAGCCAGCGATCGACGCCTTGACCACGTCGACCAGCCCTTCGCGCAGGGCGACGATGGTGATAATCAGCTCGGCCGCGTTGCCGAGCGTGGCGTTGAGGAGCGCGCCGATCTTGGGACCGGTGTAGATCGCCGTCTCCTCCGTGGCCTTGCCGAGCACGGCGGCCAGCGGAATCAGGGCGAGTGCGGAGACAACGAAGACCGCCGCGTGGCCGCCGATGTTGGCGTATTCCATGACCAGCGTCACGGGTACGAGTATCAGCAATCCGTAGACGATCTTCATGATCATCCCGCAGCCACCGC
>JACDBO010000255.1 GCA_013694885.1 Chloroflexia bacterium
CTTGCCGTCCCGACGGTCCGCTGTCCCGTGTCCCCGTTCGGCGTTCCAGGCGCCTGCCAATCGGGCCGGCCGGGCGGTTCTTCTGACCAAGCAGCGTGAGTTCGTAGAGCTGGTAACCGGCGCCCACCAGCCCGAGGACGATCCCGATCAGCGTCAAAACCGGTGTCGTATCGAGGAGCTGGTCGAGGAAGATGCCACCACCGATGAAGACCAGCAACACGACCACGATCGACCAAGCAAACCCGGTCACCAGGCCGATACTGCTGGCCTGCTCCCGCCGATTGGTGTCCGCGTCGGGGTCCGGTCGATCCGTCACGGCTCATCCCTTCTCTCGATTGCACATTCTATCACAATGTCGACCGCGAACACCGGCTCACGATGGGCACACGCCCATGATTGTGAACGACGTCACAATCATGGGCGATTCATGGTCCAGGCCAGCCGCAATGCCGCCCCGGCCAATTCACCGCCTGCACAATCGGGGCCGTCACCAATACACCACGCATCACCCGATGAAGAACCCGTCTCCCAGTGGGTCGGTGGGGTCCACGACGAAGGTGTGCAGACCGGTCAGAAAGCCGCGACCGCGAATTTCGGTCTCGACGGCCACCAGATCGTCAACTGTCTTCGCTCCCACCACCCGGCCGGTGAACACACTGCCGATGACGCTCTCGTGGATGAATCGCTCGCCTTGCCCGAGGGCGCCGTCCGCATGCAGGCAGGCCAACCGTGCCGAGGTGCCGGTGCCGCACGGCGAGCGGTCGATCGCCCCGTTGGCGTAGACCGTCACGTTTCGACCGTGGGCCTCCCCAGTGGACGGCGCGGTGATGACCGTGCCGTAGAGACCCGCCAGATCCGCCCGTTCGGGGTGGACGACCGTCACCGCCGCATCGACCGCCCGCTTGACCTCCATCCCGACGGCGACGAGCCGCGCCGCCGCCTCCGGGACTACTTCAACCCCCAGATCCGCCGCCGCCACGATCGCGTACCACGCCCCGCCGAACGCCACATCGACGCTGACCCTCCCCACCGACACCTCGACCTCGATCCCGGCGGCGAGCCGGAAGGCGGGGACATTGCGGAAACGGACCTCGACCACGCGGTCGCCGTCCAGCGATGCCCACGCCCGGACCACCCCGGCCGGCGTGTTGTAGACGATCTCCGCCTCGCAACCATCCACCGGAAAGGTACCGGTCTCGATCAGGGCAGTCGTCAACGCGATGATGCCGTGGCCGCACATCGTGCTGTACCCCTCGTTGGTCAGGAAGATCACGCCGTAGTCGGCGGCGGGATCGTCTGGCGGCGTCAGCACCGCGCCGTACATGTCGGCGTGGCCGCGCGGTTCCCAGAGGAGCAACCGCCGCAGCTCGTCGTACCGCTCCCCCAGGCACGCTCGCCGTTCGAGCAGCGTGGCGCCGCTCAGTGGCGGCACGCCGCTCGTGACGATGCGCAGCGGTTCGCCCCCGGCGTGGGCATCGATCGTCGTCAGCACGCGTTGGAGCCGCACGGTAATTCCCGCTCCCCGGTCGCACCTGCTAGGCTGACCTGTGGCCTTCGATTTCCCGCGACCGACCCATCGTGAACGCGGCCTGACCGCGACCTCTCCGGAGCCTTCGCTCCCATGAGCACGACCACGCGCGACGATACCACCACGACCGACACCGATGCCTCGGCGTTGGCCGCGTCGCTCCCACCCATCGCACCGGCCGCGACTCCGGCGATGACGCAGCGCCGCGTGCTCGGCCTGGCGCTGCCGATTATCGGCGAGAACATACTCCAGACGGCGGTCGGCGTCGTGGATACGTTCTTTGTCGCGCAGCTCGGCGCGGTCGCCGTGGCGGGCGTCGGTGTCGCGCTCGAGATCGTCTTCTTCATGATCGCCATTCTCTCCAGCGTCGCTATCGGCGGCACGATCCTGGTGGCGCAGGCAATCGGCGCCGGTCGCAAGGAGGATGCGGACCGCCGCGCCCGACAGACGGTCCTCTGGGGCTTTTTCCTGGTTGTGCCAATCTCGGTCCTTGTCTATGCCGGCGCCCCGGTGATCGTCGCGGCTTTCCGAACCGAGGCGGATGTCGCCGCCGAAGCGACCACCTTCCTGCGCGTCACCGGCGCGACCAGCGTCGCGCTGCTGATGACCTTCGTCTGCGGCGCCGTCTTGCGGGGGGCGGGCGACAGCCGCTCGCCGCTGGCCGCCTCGCTGGTCGCCAATGCCGTGAATGTCGTCCTCGCCTGGCTGCTGATCTTCGGCAACCTCGGCTTTCCCCGGCTGGAGGTGGCCGGCAGCGCCTGGGCGTCGGCGATCGGCCGCGGTGTCGGAGCGGCGATCTTGCTCTGGCTCCTCTTCTCGGGACGCCGGGCCGTCTCCATTCGCGGACGAGCCGGCTGGCGACCACGGCTGCCGCTGGCAAGGGACCTGGCCCGCCTCGGTGTACCCGCCGCCATCGAGCAGATGGTCATGACTGGCGGTATCACCGTGCTGGTCGTCATCGTCGCCCTGATCGGCACGGCCGCGCTCGCCGCCCAGCAGATCACCTTCACCGCGCTCTCGTTGGCCCTGCTCCCCGGTATGGGGTTCGCCACGGCCGCGACGGCCCTCGTCGGCCAGAGCATCGGCGCCGCTCGCCCGGATGCCGCCCGCGCCGCCGCCCGCATCGCCACGGTGTGGTCGGTCGTGTGGATGACCGCCGGCGCCGTCCTCTACCTCGTCTTCGCCGAGGCGATGATGCGCGTCTTCACCGACAACGACGCGGTCGTCGCCCAGGGCGAGGGCGCCTTGTGGGCAATGGGCATCAGTTTGCCCCTCCTCGCCGTCTCGTCGGTCGCCGGCGGCGCCCTGCGCGGCAGTGGCGACACGCGCACGCCAATGGTGACGCGCAGCATCTCGACATGGCTCGCCGTAGCGCTGGCCTGGGTCTGGGTCGCCTGGTTCGATGGCTCCCTGACAGCAGTATGGCTGGCCTTCCTTGCCACCGCCCCGATCGCCACCATCGGCAACAGCCGCGCCTTTACCCGCCGCCTCCGCGCCGCCGAGCGTGCTCACGCGTCCGACCACCCTATCGAAGAGTCGGCTGCGGGCTCGCCATGAACGCGTCTCGATGCGATTTCATGTCGGGGCCGAGATCCCGTTGACTCTCCGCCGTGCGGTCGGCATGATGGTCGAGCACGAGCTGTCCAGCGACACGAGTACCACCCATGCCCGAACCAATGCCCGCCGACCGGACCTTCCCCCAGTCCCTGTCCCCGGTCCTGGTTCTGGATCGGGATCGGCCCACTGCGTCACTGCCGGTTCCGCTGACCAGCTTCGTCGGCCGGGAACGCGAGATCTTGGCCGTCGCCGATCTTCTGCGCCGCGAGGGCGTGCGCCTGGTGACGCTGATTGGTCCGGGCGGTGTCGGAAAGACGCGACTGGCGTTGCGGGCGGCTGAGGCGGTGGGCGGCGACCTGGTCGATGCCGTCCGCTTCGTCGACCTCAGCCCTCTCGCTGACCCCAGCCTCGTCCTGCCGGCAATTGCCCAGGCGTTGGGTCTACCCACAGCTGGCAACCAATCGGTCGCCAGGCAGCTCGCTGCCTGGCTCGCCCCGC
>JACDBO010000272.1 GCA_013694885.1 Chloroflexia bacterium
GTGCGGAAGCGGATGTCGTCGAACGCGGCGGAGACATCGACCATGCGGGCGGGGTCGCCGTCGCGCGCCACCCCGATGCGATCGTCACTGGTCAGGACCAGCCTCATGCGGTCTCACCTCCACTCGCTGGCGCTGTCGGAACCGCCGGTGCCGCTGCCGCCACCGGGTGCTGCGCTGATGCCTTCACGCGCTCGGCCATCTCCCGGTCGACGCCGCGCTGCCACGCCCGGGCGTGCTCGTCGCGGACGTAGATGGTGAATGAGCCGATACCGGAGACCGTGGTGACGACCGCGTCGCCATCCTGCATCGAGCCGAGGCCCTGGTGGTTCGTGCCGCAGCAGATCACATCGCCGGGGTGGAGCGTGGTCACCGACGAGATGTAGGTGAGCAGTTCCCGCACCGGGCGCTCCATGTCGCTGGTCGAGTAGTCCTGGCGGCGCTCGCCGTTGACGTCGACGGTGACGTTCAGCACCTGCGGGTCGGGGATCTCGTCGCTCGTGACGATCCACGGTCCGAACGCGGCAAAGGTGTCGAACGACTTGCCGAGGAAGCTGTTGATGCCGGACCGCCCCAGGCCACGGGCGGAGACGTCGTTGAAGACGACGTAGCCGAAGACCGCATCCATCGCCTCCGCGTCGCTCAGGTCCTTCGCCTCGCGGCCGATGACCACCGCGATCTCCGCCTCGTGGTGGAAGATGTCGGCCTGGTGGGGCGGCAGGACGACGGTGTCGCCCGGTCCCGAGATGCCTTCAGGCGACTTGAAGAAGAGGTCGAGCACCTGCAGGGGGCGATCCGTCCCCTCGCGATAGTTGCCCATCAGGCAGACGATCTTCGACGGTCTGGTCAGTGGCGAGTGGAGGTCCGCCGCGTCGAGCGCCGCACCGCCGCCGCCGTCCGCTCTGCGCTCCAGGTCCGTTCTGAGGTCGGCGAAGTGGGTGATCAGATCCGGCAGCAGGTCGGCGGGGCCGAGCGGTTCGTACTGCTGGAGGAGATCAGTGATGTCTACGACCGTGTCGTCGTCGGCGACAACACCAATCTTTGCGTTGCCAAATGCGGCAATGCGCATCGTGCCACCTTTCTCGTCGTTGCCTGACGAGGGCACGCCTTAACACTTGACGCGCGATCTTTACACCGCCTCGCGGGCGTGTCAACCCTTCGGATGCGAATGCGCGAGGCGAACGGAGCGTGCCGGACCGGCCCCGGCAGCTCCCCTCAGGCGCGGGCGCACAACCCGGCCAGCGTGACCGTGACGAGGCGGCGAACCGCGGCCTCGGTCGGCAGGCTGCTCGCCGCGGTGAGGGCGTGGAGGCAGTAGGTGGCGAGTTCGTCAGGGGCGACATCATCCCGCAGGGCACCGCTCTCCGCGCCCTCGGTCACGAGGTCGCGGATCAAGTCGCTGAGCTGCTGCTGCGCCCGGATGATGTGCTCACCTCGATGCAGGAGGGTCGCGAGTTCGGTGCCGTGGTGCTCATAGGCGATGAGTGCGTAAGCCTCGAGCACGGCTTCGAGCCGGTGATCGGCGTCGCCAACCTGGTTCCCGACCTCGGCGAGATAGTTGAGGTGGCCGGTGACCTGGCGTTCGTGCCAGGCGAGCAGGATCGCTTCGACGCCCGAGAAGTACTTGTAGAGCGTCGCACGTCCGATGCCGGTCTCCTCGGCGATCTGCGACATCGTCACCGACCGCAGCCCGTGCTCGGTCACCAGCGCCACGGTGGTGGCCATGATCGCGTCGCGCACCTCGCGGCGGTGCGCCTCGATCGTCTCATTCCACAGGTTCGGCATCGCCTCAGTATACTTGACAGCCGAAGCGAGACAAGATATGTTGAATAGAGACAGAGTGTATCGTAAAACCATCGCCGCCACGATCACCGAGGGATCCCCGCGCGACAAGAGAGGGTATGCACATGGCTGACCTAGGGCCCGACCGCGGATCGACGACCGGCATACCGCGCTGGGTGAAGATGATCGGGATCATCGCCCTCATCCTGATTCTGCTGGTTGTCGCCGTGATACTCATCGGCGGCGGCCTTGGTGGCCACAGACCGCCGGGAGGTGGCCACTGATGACCGTGGCACCTGCGATCCAGGTCAGCGATGTCGTCAAGACGTATCCACTGACCGCCGGCGAGTTCATCGCCATTGATGACCTAAGCCTCGACATCGCCCAAGGTGATTTCGTCGCGATCGTCGGGCGGTCCGGCAGCGGCAAGACCACGTTGCTAAATCTGCTCGCGGGTATCGATCGGCCCACCTCGGGGACCGTTCGCGTCGCGGACGCTGACCTTGGTGCGTTGTCGGAGTCCGCACTGGCCGCCTGGCGGGGACGCAACGTCGGGCTGGTCTTCCAGTTCTTCCAGCTGTTGCCCACGCTGACCGTTGTCGAGAACGTGCTGCTGCCGATGGACTTTGCCACCAAGATCCCGGTGGGCGAGCGGCGCGATCGGGCGCGGCACCTGCTGGAGCGGATGGGCGTTGCTGACCAGGCCGACAAGTTCCCGGCGATGCTGTCCGGGGGGCAGCAGCAGCGCGCCGCGATCGCCCGGGCACTGGCCAACGATCCACCGCTCCTGCTGGCCGACGAGCCGACCGGCAACCTCGACTCCGTCACGGCTGGGGCTGTCCTGGAGCTGTTCTCAGACCTGAACGCCGACGGGCAGACCATCGTGGTCGTCACGCATGAGCGCGATGTCCGATCGATCGCCGGTCGGCAGGTGACCCTTGTGGATGGTCGTGTCGCCGAAGACGAGCGCGCGTTGGTGGGGGTATCGGTGTGACCAGCCTGCTGACGGTCAAGCTGCGCCGGGACCTGCGGGCGACCTGGCCCCGGATGCTGCTGATGGTCATCGCGATCGCCGTCAGCCTGATGGTGTTCAGCGCGGTGCTCTACACCTGGAGCGCCAGTGCCAGAGAGACCAGCAGGGCGTATCTGGGCACCGATCCAGCGTCGGCGACGATCCTGCTCGACCGCCCCATCGACACCGGGCAAATGGCGGCGATCGTGGCCGGCGCGCGGACCCGACCGGGTGTCATCGAGGCGAGCGGGCGCACGCAGTTCATCAGTGAGATCGAGGTCGCCGGCCGTTTGCGGGCTGACGCTTTGCAGGTGTTCGTCGCCGCACCGGACGACCCGATGCGGATCGCGAACGTCGAGGTGCGGCAGGGCAGCTGGCCCCCTGCCCCAGGGGACATCCTGGTCGACCGCGCGACGCTCACCCTACTGGACCTTGCCGTCGGCGACGCCATGGTCGTCACGACTCCGAGCGGCGAACCTGCGCGGCTGCGCGTGGCGGGTGTCGTGTATGACCCCAGCCTCGCGCCCGCACCCCAGGACCAGCGGGGGCACGGCTATCTGTCCACGGCGTCGCTGGCCGGAATCGGGGATCAGGCCGTCCTCGATCAGGTGAAGATCCAGGTCGCCGACCAGCCGGGGCAGGCGACGCCGAGCCGAGACCGCGATGCCATCGTGGCCGTTGCCGGGGATGTCGGCGAATGGCTGCAGCGGGAATACGGGCTGGCGATCCGCGAGATCCAGGTGCCCGCGCCCTATGAACATCCCCACCAGGGGCAAGCCGATGCCTTGCTCATCTCACTGCTCGCTGGCGGGGCGGCCGCCCTGCTGCTCAGCACGATCCTGGTTGCGAACATGCTCAATGGTCTGTTCACCCAGCAGATACCGCAGATCGGCATCATGAAAGCGATCGGCGCGCAATCCGGCCGCATCGCGCGCCTGTACCTGGCGATGACGCTGATGGTGGCTGGGGCCGCCACACTGCTGGCGCTGGTTCCCGGCATCCTGATCGGCCGCTTCGGGGCCTCCAGAGTCCTCGGGTTCCTCGGTATAGAAGCCGCCAGCCTCGCCTCTCCCTGGTGGACCTACGCGGCGGTCGTCGCCGCCGGTCTCCTCCTGCCGCCGTTGATGGCCCTGATACCGCTGGTCAGGACGAGCCGCACCACGGTACGGGCGGCGATCGACCACCATGGTCTTGGCTCGAAGCCGAGCGCGGCGACTGGCGTCCTGGCCCGGCTTGGTCGCATGCGTGGCCTCGACCGCGGCTTGCTCATGGCGCTGCGCAACACCGTCCGGCGCCCCGCCCGGTTCCTGCTCTCCGTGGGTCTGCTGGCCAGTGCGGGCACGGTGTTCGTCGCCGGAATGTCCACCAGCGACGGTGTGCGTGCGGTGTCGGAAGAAGCCAGTGCGCAGCGCCAGTGGGATGTCGAGGTGCAACTCGCCGGCCCGACATCGGTGGACGAGCTCGCCACCTTGGTGGAGCGGGTGCCAGCCGTCAGCCGGGTCGAGGGCTGGACCGTCGCCAGGACCGGCGTCGCCGGCCCACAACAGATCCCCATCACGCGCACCTACCCCGACCAGGGGCACGGCGGCGTGTCGGTGACCGCGATACCAGCGGACACCACCATGCTCACACCCCCCGAACTCCTGGAAGGCCGCTGGCTGAACCCGGCTGAAACTGGGGCGATCGTGCTCAACCAGATCGCCCGTGCCAACACCGTCCCTGGCATCCACGCCGGTGACACCGTGCAACTGTCCGTCGGTGGGCGCCCCACCGACTGGCGCGTCGTCGGTATCGCCGAAGAGCGGGGCGGCGGGAGCGGTGGTGCATACGTGACGGTCGAAGGGTTCGCCGCAGCCACGGGCCAGCCGCGGCGGGCGAACCAGCTGCGCATCGCCACCGACAGTCACGACGAGCAGACCCGCGGCGCCGTCGCCGACGCTGTTGACGCGGTCCTCACCGGCGCGGGAGTCGAGGTGGAGTCCGCGACGTCGGTCAGCCGGAGCGAAGCCGCCAGCGAAGCTCACCTGACTCCGATCATCCTGATTGTCCTGGCGATCTCCATCGCCATGGGTGTGGTCGGCGGCATCGGCCTGGCCTCGACGATGAGCGCCAACATCCTCGAGCGGACCCGCGAGTTCGGCGTCCTACACGCCATCGGGGCACGCCCTGCGACGGTGCGCCGCATCGTCGTCGCCGAAGGCGTCTTCCTGGCCCTCGCCAGCTGCCTGGTGGCGGTTTTTCCGACGCTTGGACTCACCGCCGTCATGGGCGCCGGACTCGGCAACCTCTTCATGGACGCGCCGCTGCCCTTTCGGATCTCCCTGCTCGCCGCCGGTATCTGGACCGCACTCGTCGTCCTCGGCGCCGTGCTCGCCACCGAAGCAACCGCAACCCGCGCCTCCCGCCTCACCGTCCGCGAAGCTCTCTCCTACATCTGACACCACCATGAGCCGATGAGCCAGGGTATCCGGCAGCCGCAAGGGATCGCCGCGGTGCTGAACTCACGGTCGCGGCGCTCGCGCGTTCTGATCGTGTCTGGTCGCGCAAGTCGGCATGGCGCCGTCCATACATCGTGTCACGGAGGAGGGATCACATGGAGACACAGGATGTCCAGCGGTGGGTCGAGGGCTACATCCGGGCGTGGGAGAGCAACGACCCCGGCGAGATCGGCGCATTGTTTGCCGACGATGCGCGCTACTTCACCACGCCGTACCGGGAGCCGTGGCAAGGGCGCGACGCAATCGTCGCGGGATGGCTCGACAACAAGGACGAACCCGGCGACTACACGTTTCGCTTCGAGGTGCTCGCCGTCGCCGGCGACCTCGCCTTCGTCCAGGGCTGGACGCACTACAAGGAACCGCCGAAGCACTATCACAATCTGTGGGTGATCCGGTTCGCCCCGGATGGCCGCTGCGCCGAGTTCACCGAGTGGTGGATGACCCACAAGGCGATGGACGCCGGCTAGCGGACCCGGTTAGCGCCGCTCACGGACCGGTGCCGGCGAGGTCCGGTTGGGTGTGGGGATGGCGCAGCGCCGGCGCGCCGAGCACCAGGCTGGCGACGGCGATGCCGCCGCCGCCGACCGCGACCAGCAGACCGGCGCGGGCACCGGAATCGTCGATGGCGAGACCGGCGAGCATCACACCCAGTGCGGCGCCGGCGGCGATTGCGGCGATAATCCACGAG
>JACDBO010000293.1 GCA_013694885.1 Chloroflexia bacterium
GCCCGGCGTCGGCCACAGTCTGCATCTGCGCGGCGTTGGCCGAGGCGAAGAGATCGGCCGGCGCGCCCTGGGTGAGCTGGGTCGCCAGCGTCTGGGAACCCGCGAAGTTGAAGGTGACGCTGACCGATGGGTTCGCTGCCCCGATGTCTTCGCCGATTTGGGTGAAGGCATCGGTCAGCGAGGCGGCGGCGAAGACGGTCAGCTCCCCACCCTCCGCCGGAAACAGCACCGCCGGGCTGGGCGCCGGTGCGGGCGACGCGGTGGTGGCGGGCGATGCGCCGGGTTGCGTACCGGAGGCCGCACAGGTGATCGCCTGGCTCGCGGCGGCGCAGGATCCACCGAGCGCGGCGACGAGCACCAGCGCACCGATCACCGCCCGGAACAACGAGGCACCCACGGACTCTCCTCTCCTGGGGCTCTGGCACACGATCAGTTCTTGACTATTCAATGATTGACTATCATGCGCTGGAGGAGAGGCTAGCGAGACGTTGCTCCCGTGTCAACAGGTATGCTGGGCATGAGTTGGCCGCGTCAGGTGGGAAGGCACGCATGGGGACAGGGGCAATCGACGGGAAGGCGACGACCGGCCGCACGGCACCGGTGGATGCGGCGGTACCGACGACGACTCGTCCCCGGTCGCGGGTCGCGATCCTCACCGCGCTCGCGGTCGGCCTTCCACTGCTCTTTCTCACCCTGCCGCTGATCGCGCTGACCGGCGAGGCGCTCCCCGCGCTGGACGAACTCACGCCGGAGACGCGCGAAACGCTGGGGCAGGCGCTACGGGTCAGCCTGCTCACCACGTCGATCTCGCTCTTGCTGATCATCGGGCTCGGCACACCCTTCGCCTTCGTGCTGGCTCGTCGCCGGCTGCCGGCCGCCCGGCTGCTCAACGCACTGATCGACCTGCCAATCGTGCTGCCGCCGTCCGTCGCCGGCATCGCCCTGCTGATGGCCTTCGGGCGCAACGGACTCGTTGGAGGGTGGTTGGCCGATGTGGGGATCACGGTCGGATTCACGACCACGGCGGTGGTGCTGGCGCAGTGCTTCGTCGCCGCGCCGCTCTACATCCGCGCCGCGAAAGTCGGTTTCGGCCTCGTCGAGCGTGAGGTCGAGGACGCCGCGATGGTCGACGGCGCCACCCCGGCAACGGTCTTCCGCACGATCACGATGCCGCTGGCCCGCGCCAGCCTGGTCGCGGGCGTCGTGCTGGCCTGGGCGCGGGCCCTCGGCGAATTCGGGGCGACGATCATGGTCGCCGGCAGCTTCACCGGCCGCACGCAGACGATGCCGCTCGCCATCTACGAGCGATTCGGCGCCGGCGACCTGACCTCGGCTCTGACCCTCTCCATCGTCCTGCTGGCGACCTCGCTCGTCGTCCTCGTCGCCATCCGCTACCTCGGCGAACCGACCACGCCACGGTAAGCGCCTCCCCCTACCGTTTCATCGCGCCCACCTTCCGTAAATGAAAAGTGAGCCTGTTATCCTGCTACAATGAAGGCATCTCGCCGTTTATGCTGGCGAAGGAGATCACTCATGTCCTCAGCAACATCCACGACGCCACCAACGCGGCAGACGAAGCCGCCCCAGCTCCCGCCGCCGGGCCCTTCGAACATCATCGTGTTGACGCCGTTTCCACTCCCGCCGCCAAAAGATGTGCGTTCACAGTAGCGTGAAGAGCGCCGCGAGCGAGAGCAGAAGACCTTCGGCGTAGAGTGCGGTGGTGACTGCTCCAACCCAATAGGCCTTCCGCTCCAGGTTTGCCTGATTCATTTCGATAGATGCGAGATACTCGGTTGCAACCCAACGTCGAAGCGAATCACCAGGGTAGGTTTCGCTGTGACGTTCCAGTGTCGGCAAATCGGGTCGGTACTCCAGCGCTCGAATCCGGCTTGCCCGCAAGGCGAGGCTGACGAGCGCTAGATAGGCCACAAGCGCGAGTACCAGCGCTATGATCGTGGTAATCGGCACGGTGCGAGCGCTGAGATTGAGGAGTCCAAAGGTCAGCGGCAAGACGGTGCTCCCGACTGAGAAGGCGTTCGCCGTCTTGTTATCCAGCTCGTGGTTCGTACGAATCTGGACGTCGAGGAACCGGGCGGCGGCATCGTAGAAGACCTCTTCCGGCGTCAGCCCATCCCTCTCGCGGCACAATACCAGGCGCCGGCGGTCGCGGCCGCTGTTTAACGAGGTGGCGCAGCCAGGGGAACACCAATCGTCTCCTCGTCATGGAGCGCCGACCTCCGCCACCAGCGCCGCCCGGCCGGTGACGGCTTTTCCGGGTGGTTCAGGTCGCCTTGGCCGGCGCCTGGTAGAGAGCGATGGCTTCCGCGAGGTGGTCGAGAACGGATGCGGCGTAGTCGCGGGACGGGTCGGAGAGCGCGCCGCAGATGACGTGGGCGACGCCGGCGTCGGCGTAGGCGCGCAGGCCAGCGGCGATCTCCTCCGGCGTGCCGGCGAGGACGCGACCGGGGTTGGCATCGGGGTCGGGTTGGTCGCCAGGCGCGGCGACGTTGACACCGACCGTCACACCCAGCGTGGCGGGATCGCGGCCGGCGACGGCGCAGGCGGCGTCAAACTCGGCGCGGCTGGCAGCGCTGGCCTCGACGGGTCCAAACCAGGCGGTGTTCCAGAGGTCGGCATGCTCGACGGTGAGGCGCAGCATGCGCGGCCCGCGGCTGGCAATCAGGATCGGGATGCTTGCCCTGGCGCCGGAGCGGGACGAGGGCGGACGCATCTCGCAGTCCGGCGCGCTGACGTATTTGCCATGGAAGTCGACTTTCCCCTCCCGCAGGAGCGGTCCGATGACCTGCATCGCCTCCTCGAAGCGGCCGACACGGTGGTCGAACGGGTAGCCGAAGGCGTCGAACTCGGGTTGGTGCCAACCTGCGCCGAGACCGAGGATCAGGCGGCCACCACTGATCTCGTCGACGGTGATCGCCATCTTGGCCAGCAGGGCGGGGTTGCGCCACGGGGCGGCGAGCACGATGGTACCGAGCTCGACGCGCTCGGTGGCCTCCGCCAAGCCCGTCAGCACCGACCAGCACTCCCAGATACCCGCCGGTGGATGGTCGGGAAAGCGGTAGAGCAGATGATCGTAGACCCAGACGGAGTCAAACCCGGCCCCTTCGGCCCGCAGCGCCAGATCCCGCAGCCGCCGGTACGGCGCCGGTTGACCCAGCGCCGGATCCTCCCCCATCGGCACCACAAACCCGATCTTCATTGCCTGCCTCCCATGAACGCGCTGCCCGAAGTTTCCGCCGCGGTCACACAGCCCGAGACGCGGGCCTAGCGACCCGCGCTAAACCCACAAAGCCTCTTCGAGGCTGAGAACGGGGTGGCCATGATACCCGCAACCGGATCTCATGTCGCGTCAGCCGTTCCAGGATGGTGTGTGGCTCCGAATGAGATGCATCTTGCGCTTCTGTCGATCTGACTTCGGCTGCTCGTACTGGCAGAAGTACTGCTCAACGCGTCCACCGGCCGTGGATACCTCTAATACACCGTGGTTGAGCTTGCAGTTGGTGCTCTGACCTCCCTTCTTGCACAACTTCGCTGGGGAAATGGTCCCGTAGCCAGTGTTGACCAGCCTGCGCAGGTCTTCACACTGACCGATGTAGCGAACGGACCCGTCCACCACCAGGGCATATAGACCAGTCATCCCCTTCGAGTCGCAGATGTGGAACGTGCAGAATGGTCCATCGGCGTGCTTGTGCCACTCGTCGCATGATGGCTTCTCATCCAGCTCATGCGGACTCCACTGCTTGATGTCCCCTGATTCGTCACGCTCGGGACAGAGCGATGCCACGAACTTAAAACTACAGTCCCCCAACCTGATGGGCGCCGGCGTGGGCGTCGCATCCTCTGTTCGGGTCGCCACGGACCTCCAC
>JACDBO010000312.1 GCA_013694885.1 Chloroflexia bacterium
TATGACTACGAGGATCCGTACCTGCGCGCGATCTTCGGCTTCATCGGCGTCACCGACATCACCTTCGTCGATGCCGAGAATTGCGCCCAAGGCGACGAAATCGTTCAAGCCTCGCTCGCCCTGGCCCGTCAGCAGATCGACATGGCGCTCGCCGCCGAGCAACTGGTCCCGGCGTAGGAGTCCGCCCCCCGATACCGGAGGGTCGAGGACCAGGGGCCCAGCCGGGAAGTCTCGGCCCTTCGTTTAGCCGGGTAGGCGACGTTGGCGGCGCCGCCTTCGCGACTCAACAGATCGACCGCGCAGGGGACGTGGCCGGCCCTGGCGACGCGGCGGGTGACATCGCGCAGGTGGTCGGTGAGTCCCCGGTTCTCGTGGCAGACGAGCACCAGCGGCAACCCATCGGCGACCGGCGTCGCGGCCGGGGTGGCGGACATCGAACCGCCAGCGGGACGGGCCTGGTAGGCCATGATCGTCGCCCCCTCACCTTCGAGCGCTTCGAAGCTGATCTCATCGGCGAGGACACCGGGGTCGTCCGCCGGCACGGTGAGCGGGCTGAGCGGCTCGGTCGGCGTCGGCATTGGCTGGTCCTGGGCGTCGGCGACGGTGACACCGAGGCGAGTCAGCATCGTCGCCGCCGCCGCCACACCGCCGGTGATGTGCAGCACGCGGCGCGTCATGTCCCGCCGGGACATCAACCCATCCTGATAGTCCTCGACGAACTCGTGGACGAGATACCGCTGATATTGATTGAGTTCTTTCACGGCAAGCCCTCCTGGCTGACCTGGCTGAACGGTCGGGACGCTGCCGACCGCCTCGCACGCCGGCGACCACGACCGCGCGCGCGTGCCACGAGCGACACGACGGGCGAAGTCGCGGGCAAGGTGGGACGTGTGGTCTATGCTGATGGCCGGGGTTCCGCACCTGTCTCCCGGCAGCACTGGCCGAGGGGCGCCGACATTCTCCGCGAGGCTCTCAGTCCTCAGTCCTTCGTCACGCGCCGGGAATGAGGGCATTCCGGCTTGCGCGAAGAGGAGCGCCATGGCTCAGCGATCCGACGCCGTACCGGTGCCGCTGTTGCTGCGGCTCGACCTGCCGGCCAACGCCGACGTCCGGTTCACGATGAATGCGGCGCGCTCGGTGCATGGCGCGCTGCACCAGACGCTCGGCGGCCGGGACGCGGCGCTCGCCCGGCGCGTCCACGACAGCCACAGCGCATTCTTCTCGACCGCGCCGCCCCTGCTCGCGGCCACATTATTACCGCGGAGCTATACGCTGCGGCGCATCGGCTTCGTCGGGGGATTCTTCGGCTGCGGCGTCAAAATGACGAGGTGGGGGAGGCGTCGTGTGGGTAATACGCAACTCGGGTAATCAGTAGTGGAATGTCCTTACCCCGGCGATGCGCCGGCTTCGCCGTCGAGCGCTTCACGCGCGATGCAGCGGCCCGACGCAGCTGCCGGGATTCTTCGGCTGCGGCCACAGAATGACGGCGGGGTGTTCCATCACGGTTCAAGCGACGTCCGTATAACATCCGCTGTGACGCTCTACTCACCATGACGGTGCCAGGTATTCCACCACCCATCAAGCGAAGTCCGAATTACCCCGCGGGATCGACGGCTCGCGCAGACCGTGGAGACCGGACACGGGCGATCCCGCGCGCGGCGGGAGCTGAATGTCTCCACCGGCCTGACGGCTTGTCTGGACTGGCCAGATGGGGCGCAGGTCTGCCGGCGCGAACGGACGTGGCGGGAGCACAGGCAACCCACACGGGCGCTCCACTTCGGCATCACCGCTGTGTCCCTGGATGCCGGTCTGCTGGAACGGCCGCTGGTGGTCAACCCTGTCCACGAGTTCTGAACGCACCGCGGCGTTGCGGATGCGTTGAACGTCCCGACGCTCTCCTTGGCCTGCTCCCGACGTCAGCGGTTAAGGCTGCCCACCAGCGTCCAGCTCGTGCCCCACATCGAGCAGCGGCCGAGTTCGGCGACGGCCGTGCCGAGGCCGCCGAGGCTCGCGCCGCCCAGCGACCCATGGCTCCACGGTCCGACTCCGGGAGCAGGCTGCCATATATGGACGAGGTTGCGCGCGTCGTCTACCGCAAAAAGCTCCAGGCGGCCGTCCGGATTGATGCCGACGCAGGGGAAGCCGGTGAGGTTGGCGAGTGGTCCGGGGGTCCAGCCCGTCCACCGCTCATTCGGCCGGCTCTGCCAGGCGTTGTGGATCCGCTTGTCGCGCCCGATGTGGAACACCTCGAGGCGCCCATCCACGTTCCTGATGGCGGCCGGTTTGGTGTCGAGCATGCCCCCGAACGAGCCCGGCTGTGACCAGGCGTCCGGGGTCCAGATGTTCTCCTGGAAGATGTGCCGCATCTCGCCGTTCACGCTGGGGAAGAACACTTCCACGCGCCGGTCCGTACTCTCGTACAGGTCCGGTTCGGCGGTGACGGGTCCGGTCACGCGCGAAAAGCCAGACCAGGAGGTGCTGTCCGTCCCCCTCGTCTGGGATGCGGTCATCAAAGTCCCGTCCGAGCTGCGGACGAAGACTTGGAGGCGGCCTCCACCCTCAATCTGCCGGTATGAGGCGACCGGGGTGCCGACGGCCGTCACGCCCATCGGCTGCCAGTCCGACCAGGTGAAGTAGTCCCGCTGCCAGATATGCCAGAGCTGCCCGTCCGGCGCCCGCGCGAAGACCTCCAGCCGCTTATCGTAGTTGATCACCGCGAGGGGGCTGTCGGTGAGCTGTCCCCCCAGCGACACCCAGTGGCTCCAGCCCCCCTCCTGCTGCCAGAGGTGCCAGATGGCGCCGTCCGCACCGAGGCAGAACACTTCCAGCCCGCCGCCCGCATGCCTGACGACCGATGGACCGCCCCGGATACTCCCACCGAGGGAGGACCAAGTGGACCACGAACCGGGCGAGGTCTGCCAGATATGCCAGAGCTCGTTG
>JACDBO010000320.1 GCA_013694885.1 Chloroflexia bacterium
CCTCCCGCCCTCCCTCGACTCGGGGGAGGAGGAGCACATCGCTGTTTCGGACCCCTCGCCCAGAATTGGGAGAGGGGTGGCGCGCCAGCGCCGGGTTGAGGGCTTCCCACCATGACCGAGATCGACACAGTCCCGACCGAGATCACACTCAGCGCCTGGGAGCGCGTCAAGCTGGCCCGCCATGCCGAGCGGCCGCACACGCTGGACTACATCCAGGAACTGATCGCCGACTTCGTCGAGCTGCACGGTGACCGCGTCTTCGGCGACGATCGGGCGCTGATCGGCGGCCTGGGAACCTTTCGGGGTCGCCCGGTGCTGGTGCTCGGGCATCAGAAAGGCGCCAACACGCGAGAGAACCTGGCCCGCAACTTCGGGATGCCGAAGCCGGAGGGCTACCGCAAGGCGCGCCGCCTGATGTCCCACGCCGAGAAGTTCGCGCTGCCGATCATCACCTTTATCGACACGCCCGCCGCCGACCCCGGCATCAGCTCCGAGGAGCGCGGCCAGGGCACCGCCATCGCCGAGAGCCTGCTGACGATGGTCGGGTTGCGAGTACCGATCGTGACGGCGGTGATCGGCGAGGGGGGGAGCGGTGGCGCGCTGGCGATCAGCCTCGGTGACCGCCTGCTGATGCTCGAAAACGCGGTCTACGCCGTCGCTTCGCCGGAAGCCTGCGCCGCGATCTTGTGGAAGGACGCCACCAAGGCGTCGACCGCCGCGGAGACGATGCGCGTGACCGCCGCCGACCTGTCGCGGTTCGGTATCGCCGACGAGGTGATCGCCGAGCCGGTCGCGGCCCACGAAGCACCCCGCGAGACGATCGCCACCGTCGGCGAGGCGATCACGCGGCACCTCGATGCGTTGATGGCGGGATTCGACCCGGACGATGAGGAGAAGATCGAGCGCCTGCTGGCCGCTCGCTACGACAAGTTCCGCCGCATCGGCGCCTGGACGGAGTAGGCGCGTCAGGGGCAACGCAGCGTCAGACACGGCGCGCTTGCTGCGGTACTCAAGACCTCCGCGCGAGCACGCCGGAGGTACGACTCAGTTGCTGCTGACGCCCGTCTCCCACGTTGCCAGGGGGAGGTCGTCGATGGCAAACCACATCAGGGGTTGCGGGAAGGGAAACAGTTCGGGTCGCCGCGCCATCCAGGCGGCGAGGGCTGGTTCGATGGTGACGGGGTCGTCGCCGTCCTGTCCAGTCCAGAGGAACCAGTGGTCACGCTCGTCGTGGAGCAGGAGCCGCTCCGGGTGCTGACGGTGACGGGCGACCGGTTGGACGTAGCGTCGATCGGTGATTGGCAAAACCATTCCACCTCGTTTTCACATGTTGAACGCAAACATACCGGGCGACACCGCGCTGTGCCGACGAGGCGCCTGGCGACGTTTCCTGGACTCCCCCACGAGTCCAAACGCCGGGGCGACCTCCGCCCACGCACGACACCTACACAACTCACTACGCAACTCCGCTGCCACGCGGTTCACTCCGCGTCGCGGCGCAGCGGAACACAGGGGGTCGAGGGTCGAGGATCGAGCGCCGAGATGGCCCTTTTCTCGGTCTTCGACCCTCGATCCTCGACCCTTCGTGAGACTCAGCCGCCGACGCTGCGGGTGAAGCGCTCAATGGCGCGGGTCAGTTCGTCGAGCGTGTCTTCGCGCCGCGTCGGGTCGCCATCCACGACGCATCCGCGGATGTGGTCCTCCAGCACCAGGAGCCCGACGGCGCGGGTTGAGGCGATCACCGCCGAGAGCTGGGTGAGGATGTCGATGCAGTACGTGTCGTCCTCGACCATCCCCGCCACGCCGCGCACCTGGCCCTCGACCCGGCGCAGGCGCGTCAGGATGCTGGCCTTGTCATCGGCGTAGGAGAAGGAGGGCCGGACGGGTTCCGCACTCTCCGCCGCGGCCACCGCGCTGGTCGGTGCTGGCTCGTCGTTCACGATGCCCTCGCCAGCGTCGGCTGCCGGCTCGGCGCTGGGATCGGAAAACTGTTGGCGCGCGCGGCTTCCAGCCACAGGCTCGCCGCGATCTGAAGTTCGCGTAGCGCTTCCTCAGGCGTGTCTCCAAACGCGGAACAGCCCACAAGATCGGGCGCGACACCGATGAAGGCGTCGTCCTCGTCACTCCAGAAAATGAGCATCGGATACTCGATCATCGCTCGTCCTCCATGCGCAGTTCGTGCCGCTGCACCATACGCAGGAACTCACGCACCTGATAGGGCTTGGCCTTGTCGTGCTCATCAGGCTGGAGATTGAGCACGCGCTGAACGGAATCATGTGTACACGTGATGGCTTCCCCGCTGTCGATCCAGCACGAACCCGAACGCTTCGACCAATCGCACCAGATCGGAGAATCGTACGTTGGTTTGGCTGTTCCGCACCCGGTCGTAGAGCTTCCGCCTGTTCACCCTCTATCCGCCTCTCCCTGGCGCTTACGGGGCCGTTGCCTGTCGAGGCGAATTCACCGATGCGCAGCGGGCTATGCGGGCTATGCGGGCTATACGGGCTATGCGGGCAGGTTGCAATTCAAGTATGTCATTCCCCTGGTCCCGCGAAAAAGCGGCCCGTCCGGCTCAGTCCTCAGTCACGCGTCCTCAGTCCTCCGCGCGAGGCGCGGCCGATGAGGCGCTCGATCAGCTTGGCGGCGATCTCGCAGCCGTCGATCGCCTCTTCGAGCTGGGCGTAGATTGCTTGCCAGCGGATCACGTCCAGCGGCGGCGTCTCGCCGGTGAACAGGGCGCTGTAGCCGCGCATCCACAACTCGTCGCCTTCGTGTTCCAGCTCGTGGACGCGGGCGACATAGGGGCGGTGGCCGCTGCCGCCCGTCAGCGGCTCGCGCAGGAATGCGAGCAGGCTCGCCACCTCGCGCGCGCTCTTACCCAGGACCACGGTCATCTCCCGGGCGGTCGGCGTCGCCTGTGTCACCCCGCAGAGCACGGCCAGCTCGCCAGCCGCCTCGGCGGCATCGACGATGGAGTCGATCTGACTGATCAGGGAGCGCACGGCGAGTGCGGGGAACGGCGACCGGGCACCGCGTTCGACGCGGTCGAGCAGATCGTGGGTGACCACGTCGGCCTTGTGTTCGAGCTCATCGAGGAGGGCGAAGGCGGCGGCGTCGATGCGCTCGCCCTGGAAGAGGGTTTCGAGCGCGTCGGTGGCGGCGGTCAGGAACTCGGCGGCGCGCCCAAAGAGCGCGCCATAGGCCGGGTCCACCCGCTTGAACCACCGCATCCGCACCTTCGCCCCGCCGCCCTGTCGCTCCACTCGCCGCGATGTGCGAAGTGTACCCCGGCGACGTACCGGCGATTGGTCGTGGCGCCGGTGAGGCCGGTCTAGACGCGCCGTCGCCACACCCCAGTGGCTGCCCCGGCGAGAGCCAGACCGAGGAGCGCGAGCGTGACCGGCACCGCACCGGCGACTCGTGATTGCTGCCCTTCACCCGTCGCGGGCAACGCCGTCACCAGCGGCGCGGACTGGACTCCCACCACCACCTCGTCATTGGTCGTCGCGGGTTCGCGCACGTCACCTGGAGGACCGAGCGGGGATCCGCCGGAGCCGTTCGCTGGCGGCTCGCGCTCGGGCGCGGTCTCGGTGGGCGGCGCCCCGCCGAAGGGGAAGGGATCGTCAGCGTCCGGGATGCCGTCGTTGTCGTCGTCCG
>JACDBO010000321.1 GCA_013694885.1 Chloroflexia bacterium
GCTCGAACGAGCGACGCCTGACGGACCACAATCAGGAACTCCTTGGCGAGATCCATCTCTCCGCTCCTCAGGAGCTGAAGGTCAGCGCCCCAGACGGCAAATCGATCCAGGCCTGGATTCTCCCTCCACCTGGCTTCGATGAGACGAGCGGAGTCAAACATCGGCTCATCACCCAGATTCACGGCGGTCCTCATGCTATGTACGGCGACGCCTTATTTCACGAGATGCAGCTGATGGCTGCCCGTGGCTACGCGGTGCTGTACTGCAACCCGCGAGGATCGGTCGGATATGGCGAGGACTTCGCGACAACTACCCGCGGGCGTTGGGGCGAGAGCGACATGCCGGACGTGATGGCGTCGGTCGACGCCGCGGTGGCCCTCGGTTGGATCGATGATCAGCGTCTGGGACTAACGGGCGGTTCCTATGGTGGCTATCTGACAAACTGGATCATCGGCCACTCAGACCGATTCAAGGCCGCGGTGACCCAACGCTGCGTCGCCAACTTTGCTTCGTTCTTCGGCACGAGCGACATCGGGTACGATTTCGGTGAACATGAGTTCGGCGGCGTTCCCTGGAACGATTCCGATCTCCTCCGAAAGCACTCGCCGATTACCTATGTCGAGTCCATGAACACACCGCTGCTCATTCTCCACAGCGAGCAGGACCTGCGGTGCCCCATCGAGCAAGCGGAACAACTCTTTACGTCACTCAAGTTTCTCGGGCGAGAAGTCGCCTTCGTTCGCTTTCCTGAGGAGGGTCATGACCTCTCACGCTCCGGCAAACCGAGTCGCCGGCTCGCCCGTCTTCATCACTTGATTGGCTGGTTCGACCGACATCTCTAGCACCCACAGGCTATCCCTATTGTTATGGCAGGTACTACTCTACAAGCCCTGGCGGAAGCACTCCGCGACGACATCGAGGCGGCCTATGCATCTAGTGGGGCTGGCATCGCTGGCGGCCAACCGCTGCGGTCGGCCTTTGCAACATTTGGGCGCGCGGCAGCGGCCGATGATATCAGCCTCGAAGACACGATGTCGGCCAGCATCGATACGCTGCAAGCGTTTCTCGAACGCCATGGAGGCTACGGATCCGATCCAGGAACCGTTATGGCCGCAGGTATCGCCCTTGCGGCGGCGGCCAGCGAACACGCGGCCGGTGAACACCGTCCCGATGGTTCAGAACCCAAAGAATTGCGCCTGCCGTCGCAGATCGCGCGGCTGACCGCCCTTCATCGAATCAACCGCGCCGCAACCGCGAACCTGCAGCTGAGTGAAATGCTCCACACGGTGGTCGACACCGTTGCCGAAACGACCGCGAGCGACGCCTGTGCGGTCTTCTTGTATGACGACGCAACGCACCTCCTGGCGCTTCGGGCGGCGGTTGGGTTGAGTCCTTCCGCGGTCGGCGCAATAACCCTTCGCCTTGGCACCGGCATTACCGGCCGCGCGGCCGAAGCTGGCACGATCATCGCGGCCCCGGACTCGCAGTTGCACGAGGACTTTCACGCCCATCCCGGCATCGGTGACGAGATCTATGCGTCGCAGGTCTCGGTGCCGATGTTGGTTCAGGGACAGGACCGATTGGTAGGTGTCCTGAACATCCTGTCCATCGCTCGACGAGAGTTCGATCTCGACGAGCTTGAGTTCCTGCGGACCGTGGCGGGAGAGCTCGCCATCAGCATCGAGAACGCGCGGCGGTACAGCAGCACAGACGAACGCTTGCGTCGGAAACTGGACGAACTCGCGACACTCCAGCGGGTCTCCCGAACCGTCGCGTCGACGCTCAATCTCGCTGAAGTGCTGCGACTGATCACCGAGCAGGCGGTCGAGTTGGTCCAGGCAGAGGCCGCGGCCATCTTTCGTCGCACCCATACTCCGAGCGCACAGCTTGAGGAGCCGCCGCATCCGATCATCGAGCACCGAGTCGGCCAAGTCCGGGAAGTCGTCGACCCCGTGCGAAGGGATCGTGTCGTCAGCGACGTGCTCCGGACTGGCACCGCCCGAAGCGAGGAGCTCGCGTATCTCGATGGGAGCTGCGTCGTCTTCTGCCTGCCGCTGCGATCCGCACGGGAGACACTGGGCGCGCTCTGCTTGCGGCTCCGCGCCGGAACGCAGATCAGTGAAGACACCCTCGCCTTAATTCAAGCGTTCTCGGACAGCGCCGCTATCGCCATCGAGAACGCGGAACTCTATGAGGATGCGATGCAGAGTGTCGAGGTGCAATCCGCGCTCGTGCAGGAGATGCACCATCGTGTGCGAAACAACCTCCAAACTGTCGCCGCGCTGCTTTCCCTGCAGTTACGGTCCGCCGAAGATGCGCCCTGGGCAACCGAGCTTCGCGAGGCTATCAGCCGCATTCAGGCCATCGCCACGGTTCACGACCTGCTTAGCGACGAGGAACGACTCGGTGGCACGACCGTTGACATTATCGCGCGGCACGTGGCCGAAGACGCCCATAGCACGTTGATCCCGCCACACTTGACGGTGGAGTTTGAGATCGAGCCGACTGAGCTGACCGTCCCGTCCAAGCAAGCGACAATTCTCTCGTTGGCGATCAACGAGTTGATCTCTAACGCGATCAGCCACGGCTTTCGCGACCGTACCCGCGGCGCGATCAGGTTTCGCGCCAGCCGGAATCGATCCGTCGCTTCGATCGAAGTCTTTAACGACGGTCATCGGGTGCCGGACGGTTTTGTTCCGGCGCAGAGCACCGGGCTCGGGATGCGGATCGTGCAGCGGCTGGTTACGTCCGATCTTCGGGGTGACTTCTCGATTCGTTCGACGAACGAGGGAACGGTGGCCCGCATCAGCTTTCCACTCGTGAACGAACCATCCGCGACGACGCCCATCTAATCGGACCTACGCTGTTCGCCCTTCTCGTTTGCCTCCTTGACGAGCGTACGGTGGGCATCTAATCCACCGTAGGCTTCGTCGAGGACTTCGACGATGTGACGAACCGGCAGCGTGGCGCCGCTTCGTCGCAGCGATGTTCGAAGCTGCATGGCGCACCCCGGATTCGCGGTGACGATCTCATCGGCCCCGGTCGCCAGCGCGTGTTTCACCTTGCGATCGCCAAGGTCGTCGGCCATCCGGCGTCGAATGACGTTATAGATACCGGCACTGCCGCAGCAGAGCGACGACTCGCGCATCTCCACCAGCCGCAACCCCTCGACCTGCCCAAGTAGTGAGCGTGGCTGGACGCTGATGCGTTGCGCGTGCGCCAGGTGGCATGGCTCCTGAAACGTCACCGTCCGGTTCACTGGTTGCCGCGGTTGCTCAAGAGGATGCGCGGCCAGCAGCTCCGTGATGTCCCTCACACGAGCGGTAAACCGGCGCGCCCGCTCCGCGTAGTCCGGGTCGTCCTTGAGCAAGAAGTCGTACTCCTTGAGCGCCGCACCACACCCCGCCGCGTTGACAACGATCGGCTCATCTGCCGTGGTCTCGAACGCCTCGATGTTTCGCCGCGCCAGGACTCGCGCTTCCTCCATCATGCCGGAGTGGACGTGGAGCGCGCCGCAGCATTGCTGGCCGGTCGGGACATCCACGGCGTACCGGTTTAGCGCGAGGACGCGCCCGGTCGCCCGGTTGACTTCGGGAAAGACGGTGCTCATCACGCAGCCGTTGAACAAGTGTGCCGAATGCTCGGCATCGCGGAGTTCCCAGCGTTCTTTGCCGGCGACGAGGGGTGCCGCGCTGATCGGCGGCAACATCGCCTCGAGGTCGGCCAGGCGGAGTGCCTGGAGGATGCCGAGGCGCCGCGCGACTTTCGCTAAACCCGACCGCTGGTAGAGACGAAGGGCATTAACCATCGTCCGCAGTCGACGGATGTCGGCGAATGGCCAGGCGAGACCGGCACGGCGCGCGGCACGCTGCCAGACGGGACGCGGGCGGTGTTGCTCGAGCTGGGCTCGTGATGCCTCGACCAGCGGACCGTAGTGAACCCCGGACGGACAGACCGCCTCGCAGGCGCGACAGTTCAGACACTGGTACATCTGCTCGTCGAACGACGGGTCGAGGAGTTCCAACCGTCCATCGGCCACCGCTCGCATCATCCAGAGGCGACCGCGCGGCGACGAGGCTTCCTGACCGGTGAGCCGGTAGGTGGGACACGACGGAAGGCACATGCCGCAATGGACGCACGCCCGCAAGAGGGTATCGTCCGGGACATCCAGGCCGGAAAAATTCCCGAGATTCCTCGTCGTTGCTTCGGTGAGTTTGGCCTCGACCACCATGCGGGGTTCCTTGTCTCCAGACTACAGAAAGTCGACGTACCGGCCACGGTTCAGCGCGCCGGAGGGATCGAGCTCGTGCTTGAGTGTCCGCATGACCGAGAGTGCGGCGGGAGATCGGCCCCAGACATCGACGCCGCGCTTGGCATCGGCTGGGGCCGACTCGAAGACGACGTCATCAGTGGCGCCGAGCCAGCGTGCCTGCGTCGAGCGCAGCCACAGTCCAGGCTCGCTTACTAACACGGGCAATCGGAGGCGCGCGAACCCTAGACCTGGCGCGCAGATCGCTTCATCTCCCTCATCGCCACTCCCGACCGCCTCGCGCAGCAGGCAGAGCAGCTCGGCGGCGCGGCGCGGCCGGACGCGCACGAACAACTGGGCGCGGTCCGATGGTTCCCCGCCCCAATGATCGAGCAGATGCTGCCACCAACTGACACTCACCGCGCCGTCGAGCTGTTCGCACACCTCCAGTCCTTCGACTCCGAAGAAAGAACGCAGTTCACGAGTCTGCTCGTCCACCCCGGAGGTGGTGCCGCGGAGCCGAAAGGCCAGCCGGCTACCGGCTCCGGTGAGGACGATCTCGATGGAGGTGGGACGCAGCGGGAACCGGCACGCCGCCAGGGCGGCACGAGTTTGCTTCCCGAGGTCGCCATCGATGAGCAAAGTCCGGTCCGCCTTCGCGGCCGGAAGGACCTTGAGGTTGACGGACGTGAGCACTCCAAGCGTACCCAGAGCCCCGTGCATGAGTCTCGCCAGATCGAACCCACTCACGTTCTTGACGACCATACCGCCAGACTTGGACAATGTCCCGTCCGTGCGGGCGACACTCGCACCGATCAGGAGGTCGCGCAACGTTCCGTCGCCGAGCCGCCGGGGTCCGGCAAAACCGGTGGCCACCACGCCACCGATGGTCGCCCGATCGGGGAATGGGACCTCAATCGGCAACTCCTGACCGTGCTCACCCAGGGTCGCCTGGATTGACGTGATGGTCGCGCCTGCCTCCACCGAGAGTGTCAAATCCGCCGGTTCGTAGGCGAGGACGTGGCTCAGGCCGCCGACGTGCAGCGCCAGATCGACCCGGTCGGGCACATTACCCAGACCAAGGGAGGTGGCGCCACCGACCGGCACGACTGTGGCGCCGTCCACGGCCGCTCGCCCGAGCACGGTCGCCAGTTCCTCGGCGGACTCCGGGGTTGCCGTCGCCGCTGGCGACACCCCATCGATTTGCAAACGTGCGGACGTGTCAGTCCGTGCCACGATCTTCGCTCCACGATCTACATCGGGTAGATGCCGTGCTTCTGCATGGCGGCCTGAGCCCGCAGGCCCCGCACTTCACCGCAGACATAGCCTTTCGGGAACATCTTCTCCGGATTGAACCGCAGTTCGGCGTCGAACGCGCGCTTGACCCCCGCCATGGCCGCCAGATCCTCGCCGGTGTAGACGAGAGTCATGTAGCCCCGCTTTTCGGAGCCGATGCCGTGCTCGCCGGAGAGTGCACCACCGACGCTGACACAATGTTCGATCAGGTGGTGACTCGCTTCCAGAACTCGCTCGACATCCCCCACTCGTCGCCGGTCGAAAAGCATCAGCGGATGCAGATTGCCGTCCCCCGCGTGGAAGACATTGGCAATTGGCAGATCGTACTCCTCAGATATCTCGTGAACACGCGCCAAGGTCGGCGGTAATTTAGTGCGCGGCACCACGGTGTCGTGCAGGTAGTAGTTCGGCGCCAACCGGCCCATGGCGGCGAGCGCCATCTTGCGGCCTTTCCACAAGAGTTCACGCTCCGCCGCTTCAGTCGCATTCTTGAAGAGCGTCGAGCCATGCTCCAGGCACAACCGCTCGATCTCCGCGCTCGTTTCCTCCACCTCGGCGGCAGCGCCGTCGAGCTCGATCAGGAGCACGGCGCCGGCGTCCATCGGATAGCCAGCGTGGTAGGCCGGCTCCACCGCCTGGATCGTCAGGTTGTCCATCATCTCCAGCGCGGCCGGCAGGATACCGGCGCCGATGATGCTGGTCACCGCATGGGAGGCCGCGTCCATTTCGGGGAACGCGGCCAGCATTACGCTGGTCACCGGCGGCACGGGCGTCAATCGGACGAGCGCCTTGGTGACGATCCCGAGCATCCCTTCTGATCCGACCAGAGCCGCTGTCAAGTCGTAGCCGGGGGCGCCGTCGCCGCTGTTGCCGGTCCACACTACCGAGCCGTCCGGCAGCACAATTTCCAATGCCAGGACGTGGTTGGTGGTGACGCCATACTTCAGACAGTGGGGGCCGCCGGAGTTCTCGGCGACATTCCCGCCGATCGTACATGCCTTCTGGCTCGACGGGTCCGGTGCGAAGAAGAACCCATTACCTCTCGTGAACTCCGAGAGTTCGAGGTTGATCACGCCAGGCTCGACCAACGCCGTGCGGTCGATCGGGTCGACATCGAGGACTGCGTCCATCCTAGTCAGGGCGAGGATGATCCCGCCGGCCTGGGCGACCGCGCCGCCGGAGAGTCCGGTCCCAGCACCGCGAGGCACCACAGGCAACTGCACCTTGTTCGCCAGCTTGACGACGGCGGCCACTTGAGCGGTCGTCGTGGGCAGGACGACCGCCGATGGGGAAGCGGTCTCGACCGCGCCGTCGACTGATCCGTCGTACTCATAGACAAGGAGATCGGCCGGTTCACTCAGGACGCCAGCGGCGCCGACGATGCGTTCCAGCTCTCGAACAAGTTCCGACCGATTCATCGCAATCACTCCCACGCCGATCACCTGCGCCGAGTCACGCCCTCCGGCTGGTCGTTGGGATAGGATACTCCCCAGTCGCGTCCCTTGTTGGACCGCTACACGGAGAACGGAGGTATCACCCCCATGGACACGAACGAACCGCGACCCGGGAACAGGTGGATCATCGTCTCCTCGCTCGACAACTGGCGCCGAACGGCGGCGCGCGGCTTCAGCGTGCAGGGGATGAAGTCGCGGCATCGCAAGAAGGCGGAGCGGATGGCGCCAGGAGACACGATCATCTACTACGTCACCGGACTCAAGGCGTTTGCCGGCACCGCGACCATCACCTCGACGTATTACGAGGACGATGAACCGATCTGGGTGAGCGGCAACGCGAAGCGCGCGGGTGAGGACTACCCGTTCCGCGTTCACATTGAACCAGCGATCATCCTCGACGAGTCCGAGTTCGTTGCTGCCGAGGGCATCGCCCGACAGATGACCTACGCGAGCAAGTGGCCGGCGGAGCATTGGACGCTGGCGTTCCAGGGCAACGTCCACGCGATCCCGGAGGAGGACTTCCATCTCATCAAGACGGCGCTCACGAACGTTTCAGTGCGCTCAGGCTGAGCGAATGACCAAGGGCCGGTTGTCCCCTCTACTAATATATATCGGCACGGGGGTGATTTGTCTGTGGTCTTTAACAATGATTTAACAATAGTGGCTGACTCAGGGATGAGCGCCAGCTGCGCTGGCGAGCGCTTCGCGCGCGATGCAGCTGCTGGGATTCTTCGGCTGCGGCCTCAGAATGACGGTGATGCGTGACGGGACAACCTACGACACCTCCGCTGTGACAGACTACTAGGAATGGCTGTCGCGGAACGAGAGATTTCTCGCCGCGGCTCGAAATGACAATGGTAGCTCGTCCGTCTCGACTGAAAGAGACCTCGAGCTACCGCTGTTACCCCGGCGCTTGATCCCGGATACGCGAACCCCCGGATTGTCGAGCAATCCGGGGGTGTGGTGGAGATGGGGGGAGTCGAACCCCCGTCCAGAACCGTTAGCCGGTCATGTGCTACACGCTTAGTCGGCGTTTTATCTGCCGCGGGCGGCCCCCACCGACAGGGTCCACCCGAAGTGAGTCGGACTGCCTTTGGTGATCGCGCTCCGACGAACTAGATCACCGCACCCCACCTTAGTGACGCCCAGAACCGGTCCCGGCGGGGGAAAGTCCGGCTGGACGCGCTACCTAGAGGTCTGTGACTTAGGCAGCGTAAGCGAGCTGGTTGTCCGCAGCTACATTTTTGCCCGTTTTTACGAGGGCCCGGGCGCCTCGGCGTGCAATGAACGGACCTCCGACCCTGTCGAAACCAAACATCCCCAATCGGACGAGCGCGATGCGCTTGTCGCCGCGTGATTGTAGCACATTTGTGCGGTGATGGTGCGCGGGAGAAGTGCGCTTTTGGACCGCCGACCGTCGACGCCATTGCTCATGGCGGCGCCCTAAGGATCGCTCACCCACGGGCCACGATGTACGCGCAACGAGAGATTTCTCGCTGCGGCTCGAAATGACAGCACTGGGTCTATCCGCCCCGCGGCCGGTGAATGTGTCGGGCTATTCGCGGGAGGTGAGGGCGCGATCGATTTGGCGGCGGGCGTCGCGTTCGGCCTGGACCTGGCGCTTGTCGTAGAGCTTCTTACCGCGGGCGATACCGATGTCGATTTTGGCGCGTCCGTTGCGGAGGGCGACGCGAAGCGGGACGAGTGTCATGCCGCGCCGCTCGGTAGCTTCGCGAAGCTCTTCGATCTGGGTTCGACGGGCGAGGAGTTTGCGTGGACGGTCGGGTTCGTGGTTGGCGTAGGCGCCGTGGGTGTAGGGCGTGATGTTCGCGCCGATCAGCCAGAGTTCGCCCCCGTTGACGCGGACGTAGGCTTCGCTGATGGTGATCTTGCCGTCGCGGATCGACTTGATCTCCGAACCGGTCAGCACGACGCCGGTCTCCATCGACTCGTCAATGAAGTACTCGTGGAAGGCGCGCCGATTCTGCGTGACCATACGGTCCTTCTGGCCATCTTGCGTTTGGTCTGGGGTTCGTCGCTTCGCCATGCCCGCGACTATAGGCCCGGCTTCCCGGCCACGTCAATCTTCTCGCTATCGCCTGGTTCGCGCCGCGGGAGTCTCCTCTACTACTATTCATCGATGAGTGATTCCAGTTCGAAGGACGTCACACCTTACGATGCGATTGTCGACGCGTACGATATCGAACACCTCACGTTCGTCGACGACATCGAACTCTATCTCAATCTGGCCACGGCCGCCGGCGATCCCATCCTGGAGCTCGGTTGCGGTACCGGTCGGGTGCTGCTGCCCTTAGCGGAGGCGGGCTTTCAGGTCGTGGGGATCGACGCGTCGACGGCGATGCTTGACCGTGCGGCGCGTCACGTTGAAGAACGCGGTCTTGGCGACCGCGTGACGCTGGTCCACGCCGACATGCGTGCCGCCGCCGGCGTGCCCGGCGGTCCATTCGGATTGGTGATCCTCGGTCTGAATTCACTCCTGCACCTCCCTTCCCAGTGCGATCAAGGACAGGTACTCGACGCCGCGCGCCTTGCGCTCGATCCGCGAGGGCAACTCGTCCTCGATGTGCTCAACCCGACTGCGGAGGCGCTCCGAGAGCTAGGGCGGGGTGTCCACCATGAAGGTTCGTGGACACACCCGGCCGGCGGCACGATCGACAAGATGTCGGCAACACGGCAGATCGCCAGCGAGCAGATCCTTGAATCGACGGTGTGGTACGACCATCTGCGAACGGACGGGACGATCTCGAGAACTCGCGCATCGTTGATCGAGCGTTATCTGTATGTATCGGAGCTGACGCTCTTGCTCAAACGGGCCGGGTTTGTCGAGTGGCAATGCTATGGAAGCTACGATCTCGATCCGTACGATGACTACTCCGATCGACTCCTGGTAAAGGCCGAGGTGACGCGCTCATTGCACCGCGCCCCGTAATCTGGTCCGTTCGCTTGCCGAATCGCCTGTGACGCGAGTACGATCAAAGTCGGCTATCAGTCCGCAAGGAGGCTCTTTTATCGTGGCAGCTATTGAACCGGCCGGTCGGGCACCAGACGTCATCCAGCGGCCAATGATCGCGGCGAATGGCGAGCAGATCACCATCGGAGAGGCACTCGCTCAGGGGCCGGTGGTCGTCGGCATCTATAAGAGTTCCTGCCAGGCGAGCAAGACGATGTTCCCATTTCTGGAACGGCTCTATCGGCGACATGCTGGCACCGATCTGACGGTGCTCGGTGTCTCTCAGGACTCGGCGAATATCACCAAGTCGTTTGCCCGGCGTCTTGGCATCACGTTTCCGATCCTGATCGAAGGAGAGGAGTACCCGATCTCGCGCGGCTTCGGAATGGCGTCAACTCCGACCGTCTACGTCCTGCGGCCGGACGGAACTATCGCCTACGAGACGATGGGATTCTTCAAGGTTCCGGTTAATGGGCTCGGCGACGCCGTGGCCGAACTTGTGGGAGCGGACAAGGAGCAGCTCTACGGAGAGGCCGACAGCGATGTGCCGGCGTTCGTCCCTGGCTGACCCAGCAAACACCTGTCTCAGGGTTCCTGAGACGCGCGCTCACGCTGAACTCACTGTCGTCTGTCCTCGATCCAACCGCCACACCGGGAGGAAGCGTTCCGTTGCTTCACCTACGCTGGATCTCTTACGCACTTATGGTGGCGGGATTGCTTGTCGTCCTCCTCGCTCTCGCCGCGGGTTTCGGTCCGGGGGTCTTGTTGACCGGAGTGATGCTGGCGTTGGCGGGCGCGGTGAAGGTGGCGGTCGTCGCCATCTGGTCGACCATTGCGCGATTCGACGGGGAAGAAGGCGGCGGCTAGACGTCACGGAGTCTCGACATGAATGACCTTCCCGAAGAAGAGCGGATCGCCCGGGTGCGGCAGGCGCGACAGGTGCTGGCCGGAGATGCCGTGCGGCCCTCGCCGGACCCGTGGGGAGGGAGCGATGGTCGGACGGCGTTGAGTCCGCTCCAGAGGAACTATGTCATTGGGTTAGCGGTCCTGTTGTTGATAGGGGTGCTTCTGGCGTTTGTGTTCAGTCTTGGTGTGGCGAGTGCGGTCTTTTTTGTTTTGGCGCTGGGGCTACTCGCGGCGGGGCTGATGTTCTGAGGTTGCAGCGTATTGCGCGAGAGGTGGCGGGCGCCGATGCTTGATCGTTCTGCCATCCAACGAGGACGGGCGCATGTCATGCGCCCCTAGGAGCGATGATTGCTTGCGGAACTCGAACTACTCCATGACGGTATTATTTCCATTGAACGATCAGGGATGAAAGGGGACGGCGGGGACGACGTTTGGGGTCGGCGGCGGCGTGGCCGATGGGAAGCATGACATGGGGCCGGACGTCCGGCCCGAGTCCGAGGCTGGTCTGGACCACGTCCGGGCAGAAGAGGGGCGCGCACATCCACCCGGCGTCCAGCCCTTGCTGGTAGAGGGCGAGGAGCAGGTTTTGGGTGGCGGCGCCGAGGCTTTGGATTGCCATCGTCTCTTCCGCGGCTTGTCGTTGTGCGTCGGGATAGGACTGCGTCTCCGCGAGATAGAGGCAGACGATGATAAGCACCGGTGCGCGTTGCAAGCGCTCGACACTCCGCGCGACGCGGCGCTCCACCTCAGCTTCGTCCAGACCGTCCAGGCGCAATTGCACCCGCCACGTTTCGGCCATTGCCGCGGCGAGACTATAGCGGCGGACGCTGTTCTCGACGACGACGAAGCGCCACGGCTGACTGCCGTGTGGTGATGGTGCCCAACCGGCGGCTTCAATCACTCGCTCGATCGCTCTTCTCGGGACTGCCTGCGTCTCGAACGCTCGCACCGAGCGACGGCCCACGATCGTGCTCCAGAGATCAGGTTCACGTGGCGCGACGTTCTCAACGGGCGGGGATGGGCTCATGCTTGGCCGTATCCTCGCGTGGGAATGACGTACTCGTCGCCACGAGGTGACCACCCGTCGACGCTCTCGGCGACACCGTAGAGTGAACTCAGATTCCAGAGGTAGATCGCGGCCGGCTCGTCCATGAGCGTCTGGCCGAGCTGCTGATAGAGCGCGTTTCGACCGGTTCGGTCCGGTTCCGCCGCGGCGCTCTGGATCAACTCGTCTGCTCGCGGATTGCTGTAGCGGGAGAGGAAACCGCTGCTGGAAACGACCAGACTCAGAAGCGTATGCGGATCGTAGAGCGGGCGCCATGTGGCGAACCGGAGCGGCGCGGCGGCCGGATCACTCCACTGCTCGTTGAAGGTGGCCTGCTCTGCCGGCCGTAGCTCCACCGTGATGCCGACATCGCCAAGCATGGCGGCGATGGCCTCGGCGATGTCCTGCCGCTCGGTGGTGGCGATGTCCATGACGGTGCTCAGGCCATCACCATGACCGGCGTCGCTGAGAAGCTGCCTGGCGCGCTCTTGATCGAAACTGAACGGTTGACGGGAGGGATCGAAGCCGAGGGCACGCTCATCCGGGTAGAACGATGCCAGCCGCGTACCCTGCCCACTCAAGAGCCCGTCGATGATCGCTTGCACATCGACCGCGTGGTTGAGTGCCTGGCGGACCCGCGCATCGTCGAACGGCGCTGTGTCGGTGGCGATGCGGACCCACGCCGCGCCCACCGTCGGGGCGTCGATACTTCTGGCGCCGCCGTCGTCGATGGCTCGGCGCTGCTCGAACGGCATCGACGCGATGATCGAGGCGCCACCGGACAGGAGGTCGGAGAGGCGAGTCGCCGCTTCGGGCACGAACCTGAAGCGGATGCGCTCCGCCAGCGGCAGCCCTTTGGGACTTGGCCAGGTGTACGCCTCGTTACGGATGAGGTGTACCTCGTTGCCTGGCTCGTAGGCATCGAGCTTGTAGGGGCCGGAGCCGACACTCGACTCGGTGAGGGAGGCGGCATCGAATTGTTTCGGCAGCAGCAGCATCCAGACGGCGATTTGGGCCGGCAACCAGGCGCACGGCTCCGCACACCGGAGTCGGGCCGTGGTGGCATCGACCTCTTCGACGGCGCTGACGACGCTGAATAGGTCCGACACCGGGGGGCGTGATGCCTGGAGGTGACGGACCGCGCGCGTTACCGCCGCGGAGGTCACCGGCTTACCATCGTGGAAGAGCAACCCCTGACGCAGGCGAATCTCGAAGGTGGTCGGATCAAGTTGCGTGAACGACTCCGCCGCCAGGGGCTGGATTTCTCCATTCGGGCCGAACTGGATCGGTGCGTCGTAGAGCGAATGCACAATCGACCATCCGTCGAAGGCATACGTCAGTGCCGGGTCGAGGGTGCCCGGATCACTTAGCAGATCGACCACGATCTCTCCCAGCAGCGCGGGGGACTCCTGAGCCGTGGTGGAGGCAACGGCTGGGGGCATCATCGGCGTCGCCAACGTCATTCCACTTGCGAGTGCGTTTTGTACCAGCCGCCGTCGCGTCACCGACTTAGGAACATTCCGTTTTTCCACATTCACCTGGTTTTCCCTTTCACCTTGAAGACTTCCGGCGCCAGGCTCCCCTGACGCCGACCTGGACCACGTCGCCCAAGAGGTTGAATCCGAACACTGCGAGCACGATGGCGAGACCTGGCAGGGCGCTGACCCACCAGGCGACAAAGAGGAGGTCCTGTCCGTCAGCGATGATGCCGCCCAGAGTGACGCGGTCGGCGGGAAGACCGACGCCGAGGTAGGTCAAGGATGCCTCATAGAGCATCACGGCGGCGATGTGTTGGCTGGTCAGAACGATGATGGGTGCAAGGACGTTGGGCAGGACATGGCGAAGGAGGACCCGATTTGGCGACGCGCCGAGGGCGACCGCGGCCTGCACATAGGTTGATGTTCGAACGACCCCGGCCTGCATCCGAACGACGCGGGCGAAGGTGACCCAGCCGGTCACGATGAGCACGATCAGCACATTTCCGACACTCTGACCGAGGGTGGCGGTGACGGCGATCGCCACGACGACGAACGGAATGGCGAGCTGCACGTCGGCCAGCGTCGTGACGACCCGGTCGCCGATGCCACCGAGTCCACCGGCAACCAGACCGAGCGCCACGCCGATGATCGCCGAAGCGGCCGTGGCGGCAATTCCGATCAGCAAGGACAACCGCGCGGCGACCGCGATTCGCGCGGCGAGGTCTCTGCCGAGTCCGTCGGTGCCGAGGGCATGGTCCCAGGCGGTGTTGGACCCAGTCAGGGATATCGGCGGCAGCAGACGTTGTGACAGGTGCTGATCGACGGGCGAAGCCGGGATCAGCAGGGGACCCAGCAGTGCCAACAACAGGAAGGCGGCAAGCGGCAGCAGGGCGACGCAGAACGAGCGGGTTGGGTGCGTCGAACGCGATGTGGTTGTCCTGCGCGAACGTCGGCGCGATTCAGCGACGGGAGCGGTCTGACGCTTGTGCGGGCCAAGCCATGGTGCGCCTTCAATCGCCATAGCTCGCCCTGGCGGATCGATCGTGCAGGCGGGGGTCGATGGCGACGGCGATCACGTCCACCATCGAACCGATGACGCCAACGAGGATGGCAACGACGACGATAAAGGCATGCACGACGGGGATATCCCGGTCGGCAACCGCTTGCAGCGCCAGGCGACCGATGCCGGGATAGGCGAAGACCTGTTCGACCACGACGGCGCCACCGATCAAGAAACCGGTTTGCACCCCGAGATAGGCAAGGGCAGGCAGGACGGCGTTGGGCAGAAGGTGGCGCATCCAGACGGTGCGCTCGGGCAGACCCTTGGCGGCGGCGGTGGCCGCATATGGCTGTCGCCTCACGGTGACCAGCTCCGCGCTGAGCAAGCGGGCGACGAGCGACGTCGGGTAGGCGGCGAGCGCCGCGGCGGGCAGGATGATGGAGCGCCAACCGTCGCCGCCGGAGGCCGGGAGCACCCGCAACTGGACGGCGAAGACGATGATGAGGAGCGTCCCGAGCCAGAAGGCGGGGATTGCCTGGCCGGTCAGCGACACAGCGTTGAGCACGGTGGCGGGCCAGCGCCTCTCCAGGCGGGCGGCAGCGAATCCGAGGGCGCCGCCGACGACGATCGCCGCGGCCAGCGAGGTGGCGGTGAGCAGAAGCGTTGCCGGGAGACGAGCGAGCACGAGGTCGAGGGCGGGCTGCCGACCTCGCCACGAGTCACCGAAGTCGCCGCTCAGTGTGCGCCCAATATGGTTGAGGAGCTGGCTGGGGAGAGGTCGGTCGAGTCCTAGTTCACGCCGCAGGGCTTCGGTGCTCGCCGGATCGGACCCAGGCGGCAGAAAGCCGGTGAGGGGATCTCCTGATACGCGCATCAGGACGAAGACGGCCACGGAGGCCATGAGGACCGTGAAGAGGATCAAGCTGAGACGTTGCGCGACGACCTTGGGCATGGCTGCTCTCGGCATCGGCGCGGACGCGACGGGTGACGACGCGCTCTCCGAGCGGTCCCGCATCCGGGCCGAGTATCGAGCGCACGTTCACCTCAATCGCCTCCCCGCGCCTCCATTCCCGGGTCGACACAACAAAACGACCCAGGACCAGAGGCCCTCGGGTCGGTTCACGTTGAGGATCGGCTGACACGAGCCGGGCGCACCGCGCCCGACATCGATTGCCTTCTCCCATCCGGACTCTACCGTCGGCTCCGGGATTCCACCGGATCCTGCGCTTGTGTTTCCACGCACGCTCGCGGGCTCTGACCGCCGGTCTGGACTTGAACGCCATAACTCGGCGCTCTCACCACACCCCGAAGGCTATGTTAACGTGAACTCTAGCGAGATTGGCAAAAAGCGTCAACTCGGGCGAACGGCTGGGTTGCCTGACCGCGTTCCTAGACGCCGAGCGCATCCTTGACGCGATCGAACAACCGGCGATTGGTGGGCTGCGGCGTGACATCCTTACCGAGGGTGCTGGCGAGTTGCTCGAAGAGGTCCCGCTGGTCGTCCGTCAGCTTCTTCGGTACAACGACGCGGATCGTCACGATCTGATCGCC
>JACDBO010000329.1 GCA_013694885.1 Chloroflexia bacterium
GCAACCGTCCACGCGACGGGCACTCGTCGTCGCGGCCCGGACGTCGGAGCCGGCCCCCGGTTCGGTGCTGGCGAAGGCGCCGAGGTGTTCGCCGCGTGCCAGCGGTACGAGCCAGCGCTGCTTCTGCTCCTCGGTGCCGAAGAGGTAGACCGGCTCGCCCGCGATCGAGACAGTGGCGCCGACCGTGACGGCGATCGACGAGTCAAACCGCGCCAGCTCCTCGACGACGACCGCCTGCGCCAGAGCCCCCATCCCCAGGCCGCCGTACTCCTCTGGGAAGCTGACGCCCATCGCCCCCAGCTCGCCGAGCTTGCGAACCACGTCAGTGGGGAAACAGTGCGCCTCGTCCCATTCAGCGGCATGCGGCGCGATCTCCGCCTCGGCAAACTCGCGGATCAGGTCCCGCAACCCACGCTGCTCGTCGGTGAGCTCAAACGCCGATCCAACCGCACTCGCCGCCACAGTAGCCATCTTCGCCTCCCCGGTCCCGCTCCATCGCGATGCCAGCCGCCTCGTCGCGGCCCGTAGGGGAGTCAGTATATCCGTTCAATATTCGGGTGGACGGGTAGACGTTCATACCGAATCCGGCTGGACACCGCGGCACCACGACCTTCACCCCGGCGCTGACGTGTCACCCCTCACCGAAGGAACGAGGGCCGAGTGGATCACCGTCTCGGCCCTCGGCCCTCGTTCCTCGGCCCTTCGTTATCACTCCAGCTGGAGCACGGAGAGGATGTTGCCCGCGGGGTCCTTGAACCAGGCGATCGGCGGACCTTCGGCGCGCGCAATGCCCTGCTCGTCCTGCGCGAACCCGTCGTAGCGCTCGAAGCTCACGCCCAGCCGGGTCAACTCGGCGACGGCCGCGTCGATGTCCTCCACCGGGAAGTTGAGGATCGTGAACGTGGCCGGCGTGTGGTCGGGCTTGGGATAGACCAGGATGTTCTTGCCCGCCCCAATGTCCAGCATCAACATGCCGAACTCCGCGGACACGGTCATCCCGAGCGTCTCGGCATAGAACTGCTTGGCCTTCGCTACGTCGTCCACCGCGAAGCCACTAAACGGCTCACTCGTCGCAAACATTGCTACCTCCTCTGTGATTCAGGGTGCGTGTGAAGCAGATCGTGCGGTTCACAGCCCATCAGACGCCTGCCGCAGCAAGCGGGCGAGGAGCTCGTCGTCCACCTCCTCTCCCTCACGGATTTTGACGGTCTTGCGCTCCGGCGGCCCCGGTTCGAAGAAGCCGTCAGGCGCCTCCAGCGTCGTGGCATTGAAGATGGTGAGACTCACCCAGCCCTTCGCGGTGCCCAGCACGGCGGCGTACGAGCCGTTCTTCAGGAAATGGGGCTTGCCGTACTGGATCCGTTCTTCGACCTCTGGGATGGATTCACGGATGACCTGCCGGATGCGCGTGCACACCTCGGCTTGCCATTCCTGCTTGATCCCGTGCATGTAGTCGGTGACGGCCTGGTTCACGTTGCGGTCTCCTTTCCATGTGCGCCCGACGTTGCCTTCAGTCGAGTGCCAATGACCGTCTGTCGACCGTTTCGGCGTAATTCCTGGGGTCCAAGCTCCTTGATCGGCCGCACCTCGATCGCGCCCACCCGCGCCGGTGGCATCTTCGACGCCACCCGGATCGCGTCGTTCAGGTCCCGGGCGTCGATGAGGTAGAACCCGCCCAGCTGCTCCTTCGTCTCCGCAACGGGACCATCGGTGATGGACAGCATGCCGTTCCGGACCCGAATCGTCGTCGCCGTCCGCACGGGTTGGAGCGGAGCCGACGCGATGGAGTGACCACTCTGCCGAAGCTCCTCGCAGTACTCGATCGTGTCGCGGGCGATGGCGGCATACTCGTCCTCGGGCAGGGCGTCCAGTCTCGTCTCGTCCTGGTAGACCAGGCACAGGTACTTCATCGTCCCCTCCGTACGACGCGATGCGCTACCGCGGTCGCGGGTGGGCGACGGTCGTCAGCATCCCGACGATCACGCTGGCGGCGACGGCATGCATCAGCACGAGGATCGCCGTCTGCCCGCCGCTCGCGCCCGGAACGGTGGGGATGTAGGTGAAGTCCGGGATCAGCGTCACCACGAAGACCACGGCGGCAATGATCCTGAACACCCGCGCCGGGTTGGCGGTGAAGCGCGGCAGCACAGCGTAGAGCAGCACCGCAACGACTGCCGGAACCAGCGTGAAGAGAATCGTCCCACCGACAGTCGCGAGGACGACGAACCCTGGGTCATACCCGACGAGCACGCTCCCGATGAAGTAGACGAGGACATTCGCGACCACCGCGGCGACGACCGTACCAACCCCGACGAGGGCGAACCGCCCCTTGATCGAGCCGCGCGATTCCCTCGCCGTGGGCGAGGACATAACGATGGACGACATGGCTGACACCCCCCTTGCATACGACCAGCACCAGGCCACATGCCTGCTGCACTTAGTAGTCGTTCGGGGGCGCCTGAAATCGACATCAGCTTCGCCAAGTACGAAACGCGCCAAGGGCCGCGTTTCGTACCCCTCTCCCTCGGTGGGGACGCTGCTCCACCGAGTCGGGGGAGGTCGGGAGGGGGTAGTGGCGCGCCAGCGCCAGAGTGGGGGCCTTCCGACTGGGGCGTCGTGCAAGAGACGGGAACCGCGCATTTCACCGGCATCCCGTCATT
>JACDBO010000333.1 GCA_013694885.1 Chloroflexia bacterium
CCTGGTGCCCGTCGACGACGAGCGCCTGGATCCGCTGTGGGACGCCGCCGGCGAGCTTGGCGTGCCGGTTCTCATTCACGTCGGCGACCCCGCCGCCTTCTTCCGGCCACTCGACGCCACCAACGAGCGCGTCGAGCAGCTCCTCAAGCGGCCGGACTGGCACTTCTATCCCGGGTATCCGAGCCTGGAGGAGATCATCGGGCAGCTCGAGCGCGTGGTCCTGCGCCACCCGGCGACCATCTTCATTGGCGCGCACGTCGGCTGCTATGCCGAAGACCTGGCCAGGGTCCGGTCGCTGCTGGACCGGGCGCCGAACTACCACATCGACATCTCGGCTCGCCACGCCGAACTCGGTCGCCAGCCACGGATGACCCGAGCGCTGATCGATGCTCACCCGGACCGCGTCCTGTTCGGCACCGACAACTGCGGCAACCCGGCCATGAACGCCATCTACTACCGATTTCTGGAGACCGAGGACGAGTATTTTTCCTACCGACCCGACCCCGACGATTACGGGACAGGACGGTGGCGCATCTATGGCCTGGGACTGCCCGATGACCTGCTCCGCGCCGTCTACCGCGACAACGCCCGGCGCCTGCTGCGGCTCTAGAAGATGACTCCAGACGACGAACAACCAGCAATGGCGAGGAGCGCGATGACCAGGCCCCCGAATATCCTGCTGATCACCAGCGACCAGCAACACTGGGACACCCTCGGGGTCACAAACCGCCGGATCAATACGCCCGCCCTCGACCGTCTGGCCGGGGAAGGTACCCGGTTCGAGCGTGCCTACTGCCCGAACCCGGTCTGCACCCCCTCGCGCGCCTCGATCATCACCGGTCTCTATCCCTCGGTGCATGGCGCCTGGACGATCGGCGTCAAGCTGCCGGAGGACGTGCCGACCGTCGGCGACCACTTCCGGGCCAACGGTTACGGCACCACGCTCATCGGCAAGGCCCACTTCCAGCCAACCGGCGCGACGCCCGAACAGACCTCGATCGAGCGGCACCCAACGCTCCGTGACCTCGATTTCTGGCGTGGCTTCCACGGCCCCTGGTACGGCTTCGAGCACATCGAGATCGCCCGCAACCACGCCGACGAGAACCTCGTCGGGCAGCACTACGCGATCTGGATGGAAGAACACGGCCTGGCCAACTGGCGCGACTACTTCCGACCATGGCCACCCGACCCCACCGCGCCGGCGCGTGAGCATAGTTGGGACCTGCCGGAGGAGTTGCACTACACCACCTGGACGGGGGAGCGGACCATCGCCGCCATCGAGCGCGACGTGGCGGCGGATCGCCCGTTCTTCACCTGGGCGTCGTTCCACGACCCGCATCCGCCCTACCTCGTGCCGGACCCGTGGGCCTCGATGTATGACCCGGCGGCGATGGCGCCAGGCACCATGATCCCCGGCGAGCACGACGCGATGCCGCCCCACTTCGCCCTGACGCAGGAGGAGGCGCCGGATTTCTCCCGCTACCAGGAGACGCCGTATCCGAACCACGGCTTCCGCTCGCACCGCATCGACGACCCGTCGCTCCGCCGCGACATGGCGGTCTACTACGGCATGATCAGCTTCATGGACCAGCAGATCGGCCGCATCCTCGACACCCTCGACCGGCTCGGCATCGCCGAGAACACACTGGTCGTGTTCACCACCGACCACGGTCACTTCCTCGGCCATCATGGTCTGAACGCGAAAGGACCATTCCACTACGAAGACCTGCTGCGCCTGCCGTTTCTCGCCCGGCTGCCGGGTCGTATCCCGGCAGCCGCGACCAGCACGGCGATTCAGAGCCTGGTCGACCTGGCGCCGACATTCCTCGCCGCCGCCGGGATTGCCGTGCCGGGTTTGATGCAGGGTGTCAGCCAGTGGGAGGTCTGGCGGGGAGCGGCGGAAACGGCCCGCGAGCACGCGATCGTTGAGAACCGCCATCAACCGACCGCGGTGCATCTACGCACGTACGTAGAAAACCACTACAAGCTCACGGTCTACCGCAACGATACCCACGGAGAACTCTTCGATCTCCTGGACGACCCCGCCGAGCGATGCAACAGGTGGCACGACTCCGCCTATGCCGAGGTCAAGGGCGAACTGCTGCACCGCTGGGTACAAGCGGAGATCGCCCGCGAACCGACGCGCCTGCCGCGCATCGCCCATGCCTGATGCTGGCCGCGCTCAGTGATGGAGAACGTTGTGCCGACCCAATCGAACATCCTGCTCTTCGTCAGCGACCAGCAGCAATGGCAGACTGTCAACGGGCGTTGTCCGGCGCGATCGCCGCATATCAACCGCCTGGCGGCGGAAGGGATGACCTTCGAGCGGCCCTACGCCACCGTCGCGCTCTGCTGCCCGTCTCGCGGCGCCCTGCTCTCCGGTCAATTCCCGTGGCACAACGGCGTCCTCAACCAGATCCACGTCCCGGAGCGCACCACGACCGGGATGCGGCCAGAGACGCAGACGTACAGCCAGCGCCTCAACGAAGCCGGCTACCGGCTCGGCTACAGCGGCAAGTGGCATGTCTCCTGGGAGTACACGCCGCTCGACTTCGGCTTCCACGACGTGCGAGCGCCCCACGGCTACAACCCCGCGACCCTGCGCGCCGCCGGCATTGCGGCGGAGGAGCGGGTAGCGCGCGACATCGAGACCGAGTGGCGTGTCACCTGGCCGGGCGACACGCCGCGCATCTTCTACGGTATCGACCACGGAGCGGAGGAAGCGACCGGCGCCCACATCGCCACCTCCGCCGGTATCGACTTGATCGAGCGCTACGCCGATACAGCGGAGACGCCCTGGTTCATCACCATCAACGTGGTCGAACCGCACGACCCGTACACCCCGCTCGCGAACTACGCCGGGCAC
>JACDBO010000339.1 GCA_013694885.1 Chloroflexia bacterium
GTCAGGAGCTGGTCGAGGCGACGACTGGCAGCGCGCTCGACCCGGCCTGGGAGCGCCAGTGGTCCAACGATCCGGTCATCGAGCGGGCGGTGGCCGCCATGCTCGACCGCGAGGATGCGGGCGGCGCGGGCGCCTTCTTGCGCCAGCAGCAAGCGGCGCACGGCCCGTTCCGCATTGCTGGGTACAGTGGTATCGGCTACGAGCCCGCGCCGGTGGCCTCCTACCCGGAGCGGCGGTGGGAACCGGGCGTGCTGGCGATCCTGGTCAACGGCCGGACGATGCGGCTCGGACTCTACGATATGCAGGGCTACAACCCGCTCCAGCTCCGCCTCTACACCGATTACCTCGCCGCGCTGAACAGCCGGCCGCAGAACTACCACCACGCCAACTTGCTACCGGGCGGTTTTCACTCACCGCTGCTCGACCTGCTCAATGTGCGCTATCTGCTGGTCGATGCCCGCATCCCGGCCGACCGCGCGGACGTGGCCGCGCTGCGCGATGGCCGGCAGGAGGTCTTCCGCAACGACGAGGTCGTTATCTACGAGAATTGGGAGGCGTTGCCGCACGCCTGGGTCGTCCACGATGTGCGGAGCGCCACGCCGCCCGCCGCCCTGGCGCTGCTGGCCTCGGGTCAAGCCAATCCGCGCTGGACCGCGTTTGTCGAGGGGCGACCGCCGCCGCTCGCCCCGGCCACCGGCACCCCGGTCGAGACGGCGTTCATCACCAGCTATGAGGCAGACTCCCTTCGCGTGGAGGTCAACGCGACGGGCGCGGGGCTGCTTGTGCTCAGCGAGGTCTGGGCGGAGGGGTGGCAGGCGGCGGTCAACGGGGTCCCGGCCCCGATCCTGCGCACCGACGGTGCATTGCGGGGCGTGCCGATCCAGGCGGGGCACCACACGGTCGAGCTTTGGTACGCGCCGCGTTCACTCCAGCTCGGGTTGCTGATCAGCGGCGTTGCCACGGTGGCGATGCTGGCAAGCTTCGCCGCCGCCGCCGTATCTTGGACGAATGGCCGAGGTGCGAGGGCCGAGGGCCGAGAATAGACTCCTATCTCGGCCCTCGATCCTCGAAGCTCGGCCCTACGTTTGCGTGAGAGAGGAAACGGGTTGTCAGAAGCGTCACCCCGGTTTGCCGGACGCATCCAGCGTGCCGACCTGATCGCGATTGCCGTGCTGCTGGGCCTGACGGCGATCGCGGCCTGGAACCGGTTTGTCTACGACGCCTGGCTGACGCGGCACGACCTCTTGACCTTCTTCCTGCCGTGGATGGGCTACCTCGGGGAGCGGCTGCGCGACTTCGATATCCCCGGCTGGGACCCGTACCTGTTCAGCGGTCACCCCTTCGCCGGCGACCCGGAGTCGGGGTGGATGTTTCTGCCGGCGATGCTCGCCTTCCCGTTCTTCGGGGCGATCACGGCGCTGAAGGTGATGATCGTCCTCCAGCTCATCGTCGCCGGGACCACGACCTACTGGCTCGGTCGCCTGCTGGGGCTCGGCGCGGTCGCCAGTCTGATCGCCGCCGTCATCTTCGAGTTCGGGCAGTTCCTCCAGTACGTCACCTACTGCTGCACGGTCCGCGGCTTCGTCGCGATGTGGCTGCCACTGGCGCTGATCGGGGTCGAGCTGGCGTTCCGGGCCACCCGCTGGCGAGACCGGGTGGCGCCGTGGTTCCTGACCGGGTTTGCGATCAGCCAGATGTTCGCCGGCTGGATGGGGCAGGGTGTCGTCGTCGCCCTGCTGGTGATCGCCGCCTGGGTGGGGTATCGCTCGCTCCTCTCGCCACCGCAAGGGGGCTGGGATGTGCAGACGCGGCTCGTGCAGGGCGTCACCACCGGGGTCGCCACGGTGGTGCTCGGTGTCGCGCTCGGTGCGGCGGGCATTTTCCTCCGGCTCAACGTCAACGCCCAGACCAACTTGGCCGGCGGCGACTACGAGCGACTTGGCCAGCCCCACGCGGCGAATCCGCTCACCATCGAGCCATTGATCCTCTACATCTTCGGCAGCGGCTACACCTCGCGGGCGGTGGCGCTGGGCGGCGCGGCGCTGGTGCTGACTATGATCGCGCCGTTCCTGGCGGGGCGGTGCTTCGGGATACCCTACTTTCTCGGGCTCACCCTCGTCGTCTACACCCTGATGCTGGATACGACGCCGCTCCACGAGCTCTTCTACCTGATCCCGCGCTTCCAGACGCTGCATGAACACAGCCCGCACCAGATCAGCACCGTCGTCGCCATCGGCCCGGCGATGCTGAGCGGCGCGGCGGTCGAGGCGATCCGGCGCTGGCGCGGGCGGTGGTGGGTGCTGGCACTCCTCATCGTGCCGATGGCGGTCATCGTTTTGGTCGGGCGCTGGTTGAGCGATATCGGCCGGTGGCTCGGGTGGGAAGTCTACATCGCGGCGGCACTGGTGACGGCGCTGCTGATCCTCGCGATCGCGCTCCCTGTCCTTTGGCGGAACGCGGCGGTGCTCCGGCTTGCCAATCTGCTGCCGGCGCTCATCCTCGTCGTTGCCTTCTTGCAGCCGACGGGAGTGGAGATTGCGGGATCGATCAGCGGCAACCCGCCGGATGAGACGTACCGCCAGTTCTTCCGTCCCGACC
>JACDBO010000420.1 GCA_013694885.1 Chloroflexia bacterium
CGTCATGCCCGGGTAACGCACGCAACAACGCCACCGGGAAAACCCGATGGCGTTGCCGCGTGCGTGGTCTGCCGGCCGGCGTATCTAGCGAGCGGCGGATGCGTTTCGGCGGTTGGCGCGGTGGAACACGGCCTGCACCGCCTGGCCGAGCAGCGACCCGAAGGTCTGGGCCGCCTCGACCGGGTGAAGGCGCATCAACGCCAGGCCGATCGGGTCCGGTCGCTCCGTGTGCAGATCGTGCCGGCCGTGGCCGGAGCCGCGACCGTCGTACATGGTCGGGGGGAGAATCATCATGGTCTCGTCATCCTGTTCTGGTCTGGTCTGTTCAGTCGTTCGGTGCGGTGCCTAGCGCGGCCAGCCGAAGGGCAGCGTGCTCTGCTCGCGTCGCCGCATGTCGCGGCGCGCCTCGTCGGCGGTCGGGTAGCCGCTGCCCTCGCGGAGCAACCCGGTGTAGTAGCGGTCGAATCGGGAGCTGGGGCTCCGTCCCCGCCCGGTCCGGCGGCCGCGGTCAAACAATCGTCGTAAGGTGGTCATTGTTGGTCTCCTCTGCGTCTGATAGGCATCGACGGCAGCGAAGGATCGCTACCCGTCTGTATCTACAGATTGTATCATACTATCTCGATATAAGCATATGTGTTAACGCAGTGTTGGATTGAGGCACTGGGGTGGCCGCGTCGTGGGGAGCCGGCGCGGAGTCGGTGTCCGCGCCTTGATGCCCCGGCGCTGGTGATCCACAATGCGGGGAGGGAACCGGTCACGATTCAGGAAAGGTGCCGCAAACATGGCCCAGCCACAACCCGAACCACCCGGAGACGTGCCCGAGCGTGGTGAGACCTTGGTCGAGGTCGATGGTGGTGAGCTCTTCACGCCAGTCGATATCAACGGGAATCTCCGCGCCGCGGTACGCCACGCCGCAGAGTCAGGGGAACGTCTGATCATCCGTGATGGCGGCGAGGAACTGGTGGCGATTCTCCCGCTGGCGGACATCCGGTTTCTTCTGCGACTCGAAAACGCCGAACTCGACCGGATCGATCTTGAGGAAGTGCGTAAGGCCCGGAAAGACCCCAACGATCAGGACCGTATCCCGCTCGACGCCATGAGGGTGGAGTTGGCGCTCTAGATGCCGTACAAAGTCGACGTGCGGCCATCGGCAATGAGAGCACTGGAGCGTCTGCCACGGAGAGATCAGGAGCGAATCGAAAAACGATTGGCGGCACTCGAAACCGATCTCCGTCCACCTGGAACGGTTGCGATCCATGGACCCGAACGACTGCTGAGGGTGCGCGTTGGAGACAACCGCATCATCTACTCGGTCGATGATGCTCGCCAAACTGTCTTTGTAGAGCGTATCGCGAACCGGCGAGAAGCGTATCGGTGAGCGAGCGTCGACATTGCTGACGCCAAGAGTTCCATGAATAAGCTATGACGAAGAGTGTGGCAGAGGCATAAAGGGCGGCCTCAGACGATGACGATGTCAATAGGTTGGTGAAATTTGCCGATTTCAACTATGTTCCGCGAACGGAACTCGGCCGGTTAGCGATTGCTGCCCGGCGAGAGTATTTCGCCGCGGGTGGACACCCGTTGAGCCCGAAGGAAATCGAGCGGGAGGTCGCCGCGCGGCGGGGTGGGACGCACCGCCTCGATGACCATTGTCGAAATCGATGTAAGTCGGTAGTCGGGAGTAACGATCTGAATCCCGGCTCCCGATGCCGCTAGCGCGTTTCGAGGTCCAGCGCGGCGCTGTTGATGCACCAGCGCTGCCCGCCCGCCTCCCGCGGGCCGTCGTCGAAGACGTGCCCGAGGTGCGAGTGGCAGCGGGCGCAGCGGGCCTCCGTGCGGGTCATGAACAGCGAGCGGTCCTTGTGCAACTCCACCGCGTCCGGGTTCACCGCCTCGGTGAAGCTCGGCCAGCCGCTGCCGGAGTGGAATTTCTTCTGGCTGTCGAAGAGTTGGTTGCCGCAGGCGGCGCAGCGGTACATCCCGTCGTCGTCGACATCGACGTACTCGCCGCTAAACGGCGGTTCCGTCCCCGCCTGCCGCAGGATGTGGTACTGCTCCGGCGTCAACCGCTCGCGCCACTCGGCATCGTTGGTCGGCATGTCCTTGAGTTCGTGCTTGAGTTCGGCCATCGTGCTGGTCTCCTTGTGTCACCTTCGCCCGCGAACCGGCAGTTCACCTCTGCTACATCGGGCTCACGGTCGTCGCGGATTTCGTTCGATACCCCATATCCGTCTCCCAGCCAACTTCGCCGGCGCTGGCGGAGAGACCTAGCCCAACCCGCGCAAGGAGCGAACCATCGAGCGCGAGCGCGGAAGTGGACGCAACACTCCATGAGCATGGTACGGGAGGAAGCGCGTCCAGGCCAGCAGCCGGCGTTTGGAGATTGAAGAATAAGACTGGTGTTTCCAGGGTGCGCGCACCGCACCGGCAGTCGGCTTGAGCCGGCTTTGGAGTTTTCGCGCGGTCTCTTGAGAACCGGGCGGCCCTGACCCGCGGATTCCTCGATCTCTTCTTCGGTCCAACGTGGTCGACGTGTCGATTTCGCGGCGTCTCGTTCGACCAATAGGTAAAGCCTGGTTCCGCCTCGATCGGGTTCGACCGGATGCCGGAGACCAGCATGCTCCTGACCCCGCTGACCTCGCGGTGACGACACAAAGGATCGTCATGGGACGAACACGCGCCAGCGCATTAATAAGGACTGGACACGTCCTGTTTGTAGCGTACACTCGATGGTGAAGGCGGTAGACGCTCTGAGACGTGCGGCGTCCGCAACCGCGCTGGATTCGGTCCGACGAAGGGGTTGACAAGGGGGCAAACAATGCTAGTGTACGTATAGGACACGCGTTCGGTTTTGTCATGGACGCACGGGA
>JACDBO010000424.1 GCA_013694885.1 Chloroflexia bacterium
GGTTGTACGCCGTGACCAGGCCGAGGATCGTGCCGACCAGGACGCCGAGGATCACGACGAACGCCGCCTCGACCAAGAACGCGAGCGAGACGAGCGACCGCCGAAAGCCGAGCGCCCGGAGCATGCCGATCTGCTGGCGCCGCTCGACGACCGCGCGGAACGCCACGACCCCGACCGCGGCAACGCCCACCACCAGGCCCAACCCAAAGAAGCTACCCATGATCGCCAGGATGCCCTTGTACCAGCGCTGCTCCTCGATCTGTTCGTCGCGGATCGACGTGGTCTGAACGCCGTTCGTCAGGAGAGCCGCCTCGACGTCACGCGCGACGTGCCCTGCCTTGCCTGGATCGTCGAGCGCCAGGTGATAGGAGAACGCGGCGGGCTCTGGATAGATGCGATCCACCGTCGTCTGGGCCGTGTAGAGGCCCCAGAAGCTGATCCGGCTGTCGATAATGGCGATGATCTGGGCCGGGCGCGGCTGGCCCGTCGCCGGATCCTCCAGCTCGATCATGATCGGGTTGAAGACCTCGTCACCGGCGCTGATCGTCGTCAGCGCGAACCCCTCCTCCCCGCCGCCGTAGTCCTCGCCCGGGAAGGAGAACGCATCGCTGACCACGACGTCGGGCTCGCTCAGTAGGGCCTCGATCACCGTCGCGTCGCTCTCGTAGCCGACCGCCCGCTGCTGAAACGTCAGCGTGCTGCCGCGGATGAAGTCCTCGTCCATGCCATGGATCACCTGATTCTTCCACGGCTCCGTACCGGAAATTCGCACATGGGAGGCAACCGGGTTCGGCGTTGTCATCGTTCCAGTCGCCCGGATGCCTCCCATGTCGACGCTACGATCGCGCAGGGTGGTCTCGACGTCACCGATCGGGTTGGTAGTGCTGGCGTCAGCTCGGACATGCCAGCCCGCGCTCGCCTCGTCCCCGATTGAAAGGGCGGCAAAGTTCGTCATCATGGTTGTCATCATCACCAGCGCGAAGATGATCAGGCTGAACATCGCCATCGTCAGCCCGGTTCGGCCCGGCGCCACGCGCGGATAGGCGAGCGCGGTCCGCACCGCCGGCAGCCACCCGCGAAACGCGCCTCCGATGCGCGAGACACCCGCGAGGAGCAGGTCGAGGTTGTTGACCACGAGGACCGTCGCCGCGACCACCAGCGAGATCCCGGCACCGAAGAACATCTCGAACCCGCTCTCGTATTCACCGAAGAGGAGCCGGGAGGCGGCTTCCGGCAAGAGCCAAAGGATGAGGATCCAAAGGCCAACGCCCGTGAACACCGCGCGGCCCGAGAAACCGGCGAAACGCAGGAGGAGTGCGAGGCCGAACGGCACGATGCTCATGCCCGTGAAAAAAGGAAGTGCCTGCCCGCTACCGACGCCGAGGGCGGTCAACGCCCCGCCGGTGAGCAACAGCAGCGCTGCCCAGCCGAGCGCCCACTTCGTGCGCTTGCGGATCGTGACGTCGGGGATATCCCGGATCGCGGCAACAACATTGAGGCGGCTCACGTTCCAGGAAGCGCCCAGCATCGTCAGGAACGTCACCACCACGCCGAGGCTGTAAGCGATGAGCAGGCTCTGCGGCCGGACGCGCAGTTCGATGTCGACGGCGCCGCCGAACATGGACTGGAACATCCTGAGGATGCCCGCCGAAAGGATCACCCCGAGGATCGCTCCAACAATGCCCGATAGCAACGCATAGCCCGCTCCCTCGGCCATGAACTGTTCAATGAGTTGCCTGCGCTGCGCCCCGAGCGCTCGAGCCATGCCCATCTCCGGCCGGCGCTCGGCGGCGAGCATGGTGAAGAGGAGGATAATGAGCAAAACGCCGGCCGCAACGGAGAAGAGGCTCATGACGAGGAAGATTCCCGTCATCCCCTGAGCCATGCCCTCAGCCTCCGCCAGACCATCCTGCTTGATGGGCGCTACGCCGACCGGCTGGTCGACGAGGGCGGTCTCCAACGTCGCCAGGACAGCGTCGGTACGCTCCGCGCCGTCCGTGACCCCGCCGCGATTCGAGATCATGATCAGGCTGAGCTGGTTCGGCTGGCTGGTCAGGTCCTGGAGCCGTTCGAGCGGCATGACGATCCCCGGTAAGGGGCGCGTTTCTAGGTAGCCGGGGTAGCGGGCGCCGCTGACCATGGACTCCACCCCGACGGCGGCGACGGTGAACGAGTTGGGAGCATTGTCGTAGTAGATCGTGAGCACGTCGCCAGCGACGGCGCCGAGGGCATCGGCCGCCCGCTGGTTAACCACCACCTGACCGACAGGGATCGCCGTTAGGTCGATGGCGGTCCCACTGGCACTCCGCAGCCCGCCGAACGGAGCGATGCGGGCCGGGTCGACGCCGGAGAGCACCACCTGCGCCTCACTGAGGTTGCGGGTGGTGTTGAGCGCCGGCACCACCACGTCGAGTGCCGGCAGGACGCCGTCGACCTCCGCGTTGTCCGCGACCGCCGCATCGATGAGGGTCAGCAGATCCTCATCGACTGGGTCGATAAGCGTATCGCCCGACTGCACCGTGCTATCCCGACCGGAGACGATCAACTCGTCGACGTGACCGAACAGCCGGTAGACGTGCTGCGTCCCGGAACTTTGCATGGCGTCGCCGCTGGTGAAGGCCGCCGAGATCAGCAGTGTGGAGAGCATCAGGCCAAGGATGATCATCAGGCTCTGCGCCGGTCGCCGGGGGATATTGCGCACCCCCAGCTTAACGATCACCGGCCGCCGCCACGCCACCCACGCCACACTCAGCAGGCACATCCCCAGCAAGACGACCAGAACCGCCAGGATCGCCGCCAGTGAGACGCCGAACAGCTCATCCATCGCCGTGCTCCGTTCCCACGGCCTGCGTTGTCGACTGAGAGTTGGTGGCCGCGTCCGGTCGCTCCTCTCTCAGGATCCACCCGTCCCACCTCAGCATGGCTCGTCCCCATTCAGTGAATCGTGTCAGCGGGTCGATCCGCGCTCGTATCGCCAGCGAAATCCACCTGCTGTCAGCAACAGGACGGCCAGCATGGCGAAGAACGGGATGTCCGTTTCGGGAGTTCCACCGAGGTCATGGCCGACGATGTGGGAGACGGTGTGGAGAGCCGCCCCGACGCCTACCCCGAGGAGCGCGATGGCCAGCCCATCGCCGCGGTTGGGCATGCTCGCGAGCAGGAGCACCATGCCGAGACCGATCTGGAACGCACCGATGTCCTGGAGGAAGTGCTGGTTGTATGGCTCGAACGTGGCCATCGCGTCGAAGAATGAACGGGGATCGACTATCGCCCATACCCCGAGAACGGCGAAACCGACTCCGCCGACGATCGCGACGACGAGTGGGAACCGGTGTCTAGGAGTTGTGGAACGTCTGTCAAGCTCATGTGATGCGACGGGACTAGCCATTCCTGTTTTGTCCTCCGGGTCGGAAGGTCTTGTCCGCGAGCGAGAGGTGGGGCTGGATGGTGGACAGCCCCGCCCCGCGCCTCTGTTAGCCGGCCAGCGCCTGCTCGTAGCGCGCGTTGACCGTCTGCCAGTTGACGGTGCTCCACCAGGCGGTCAGGTAATCTTTCCGCTTGTTCTGGTACTTGAGATAGTAGGCGTGCTCCCAGACGTCCACTCCGAGGATCGGAGCTGAGCTGCCTTCCATCACCGGGTTGTCCTGATTCGGGGCGCTGGTCACCGCCAGCTTGCCGTCCACTCCGAGGATGACCCACGCCCAGCCGGAGCCAAACCGGCCCAGACCGGCGGTGGTCACTGCCTCCTGCAACGCGGCGAAGTCGCCGAAGCCGGCGGTGATCGCCTCGGCAATCGGCCCGGTTGGCTCGCCCCCGCCATCCGGTGTCATC
>JACDBO010000454.1 GCA_013694885.1 Chloroflexia bacterium
GCTCTTGCGTGCGAGCGTGCTTGCGGCCGATGCGCTGGACGGTCACCCGATCGCCCGCCACGCCCTCGCCGTTGCGGCTGGTCCAGGCGATCTCTCCATCGGCGCACTCCATGCGCCACTCGCCGGCCCAGGCGGTCTCCGGTCCCGTGCTGACCCAGCTGCCGCGATAACTAACGATTGTGCCACCCGCGAACGTGATCGTCATCACGGCCGCGGCGTCGCCGCTGAAGTTGCTCCAGGCCGGGCTGGTGACCTTGACGAAGATATCCACCGGTTCCTGAGCGAGAATCATCCGCAGCAAGTCGTAGTGGTGGATCGCCATGTCGTAGAGCAGCGGGTGGATCAGGTCATAGTGGCGATTGCCGCCTCGCTCCGCCGTGTTGGCATAACGCCGGAAATCGACGTGGACGGCGCCAAGCGGCCCGAGCGCCTGCTCGCGCACCATCCGCTCGGCTAGCTTCGGCGCGGGGAAAAACCGGTAGTTCTGGCTGACCATCAGCGTCAGTCCACGCCGCTCCGCCGCCTCGACGACTGTCTTGGCCTCCGCCACCGACGGCGCGAACGGTTTCTCGACGAGGACATGCTTGCCCGCTTCCAGCGCCGCGAGGGCGACCGAAACGTGCCCGGCCAATTGGACCGTGATCAGCACCGCGTCCGCCTCGACCGACTCCAGCGCCGTGGTCATGTCCGAGAAACAGATGGCGTCTGGGAGCCCCAGCGTCTCCCGCGCGGTCGCCAGCGTGGCGGGATCGGAGTCGATGCACGCGACGCGCTGGATCTCAGGGACGCGCGGCACGGCGAGTTCTTCCCAGTTGCGGCCCCACCCGCCTAAACCGATGTGGACCAATCGCAGCGTCAAGGCGTTCCTCCTGAGCGACGTTCTGGTTCAGCATCGGCATCAAAGCAGACCGCTGGGCGGGATGCAACAGGTCGCTGGCGGCCTTGCGGCATCCGAATGGCCACGGCATCATGCCGGGCAATGCGCTCATCCCACCGCTGGCGCGCCAGCCCTCTCCCCTGCGGGGGCGCGGGAACGAACGGGGAGAACCGGTGGGGTGTCAATGGCCAGACCTTGGGCGAAGAAAGAAGAGGCGGAGAGTCAAGCAATGAGTGAGCGGGGAAACGAGCAAGTCGGGGTCGGGATCGTCGGGTGCGGGGTGATTAGCGACATCTACCTCAAAAACTGCACCACACGCTACGAGAGCGTCCGGGTCGTCGGCTGTGCCGACCTTGTTGTCGAGCGTGCCCGAGAGCAGGCGTCGAAATACGGCGTGGAGGCGCTGACGGTCGACGAGCTGCTCAGTCACCCGGAGGTCGAGCTGGTCCTGAACCTGACCGTGCCGGCGGCCCACGCCGAGGTTGCCTTGGCCGCCGTCGCGAGCGGCAAGTCGATCTACAACGAAAAGCCGCTGACGGTCTCGGCCGAGGACGGACGAACCCTGCTCGAACAGGCGGCGGCCAAGGGCGTGCGGGTCGGCGCGGCGCCGGACACGTTTCTCGGCGGCGGCTTGCAGACCGTGCGCGGGCTGCTCGATGGCGGCGCGATCGGCGAGCCGGTGGCGGCCGCCATCGCCTTCTACAGTCACGGCATGGAAAACTGGCACCGTGATCCCTATTTCTTCTTTCAGCCCGGCGCGGGCCCACTCTTCGATATGGGTCCTTACTACTTGACCGCGCTCACGAGCATGCTCGGGCCGGTCCGTCGCGTTGCCGCCACCGCGCGTGCCAGCTTCCCGGAGCGGAGGATCACCAGCGAGTCGAAGCGGGGCCAGAAGATTCCCGTCAACACCCCCACCCATATCGTCGCCACGCTCGACTTCGCGGCCGGACCGCTCGCGTCGCTCGCCGCATCGTTCGATGTCTGGGAGACGACCCACGCGACGTTAGTAATTTATGGCTCGGAAGGCACCCTCGCGCTGCCGGACCCGAACACGTTCGGTGGTCCGGTGCGTCTCCTGCGGGCCGGTGGGAAGGAGTGGGAGGAGCAGCCCCTGACCCACGACTTTACGGACAACAGCCGGGGCATCGGCGTCGCCGACATGGCGTCCGCAATGCGCGAGGGCCGTCCCCACCGGGCCAGCGGCGAGATGGCATACCACGTCCTGGAGGTCATGCACGGCTGCCTGGAGTCGAGCCTGGCCGGTCAGCACATCGAGCTTGAGAGCCGCTTCGACCGCCCGGCGGCGTTACCTAGGGACTGAGGACTGAGTGCCTCGGTTTCGTAGCTCGGCAGGTTGAAGGAGCGCACCAGGGACGAAACTGGCTCAGTCCTGAGTCCTCACCCGGCGAGTGCCGTGACGATGGTGGCGGTGTTGGTCCGTATTAGGGCGATGTAGGTCGCGGCGGTGCTGTCGGGTGGGCCGAGGGCGTCGGTGTAGAGGGATGGCGCGAGGGTCACACCCGCTTCGTCGGCGATGCTCTGCATGAGATCGGGATTGCTGACGTTCTCGGCAAAGATAGCGGGTACTCCCGTGGCCTGGATCTGCTCGACCAACTCGATGAACTGCCGCGCCGACGGGTCGCCCGCCTCCGTGCTCACCGAGCCGAGCGCGGTGCCGATGATCTCGAACCCGTAGGCGCGCGCAAAGTAGGCGAAGGTGTCGTGCGAGGTGACCAGCTTGCGGCGATCCTCCGGGAGTTGACCCACCTGCTGCCTGATCTCACCGTCCAGCCCGTGGAGTTCCTGGAGGTACGGGCCGGCGTTCGCGGCGAAGGCGGTCGCGCTGGTCGGCTCGGCCGCGCTCAGCTCGTCACGAATTCGCTCCACGCTGGCAGTGGCGTTGCTCACGTCGTGCCAGATGTGCGGGTCGACCGGACCGTGGTCGTGGGCTTCGCCAGTCTCCGGGCTCGCTTGGGCCTGCTCAGCGTCTTCGCTATGGGCCTCTTCGCCTGAAAGCGGGATGAGATCGAGCCCATCGGTGAGGACAGCGCGCGTGGCGGAAGAGCCGGAGGAGGCGACGATGTCGTTGAGCCACGGTTCAAAGTCGCTGCCGATCTCGAAGATGATGTCGGCGTCGGCGATCTGGGCGACCTGCTCGGGACTGGGATCGAAGGTGTGGGCATCGCCGCCGGCGCCGACGATGGTGAACAGTTCGACCCGATCACGCCCGACCTGCTGAACCCAATCGCCGAGGATGCTGAACGTCGCCACAACCTTGAGCGGGGCATCGTCCGTCTGGCGTGCGCCGACTTGTGCGGCCGCGAGCCACGAACCGCCGAAGCCGACCAGCGCGATTATCGCAAGGCGAGCGATCAGCCCGCCAAAACCGTTTCGATGGCGAGAAGATGGTGACGTCATGGATGTCTCCCCGTGGGTTGGAATACCCAGACCGCGCGAAAAAAACGCTTTGAAAATGATACTTAGTATCATACTACTGGCCGCTGGAATTGGGGTCAAGGTGTGGCGGTGCGGGTGGCGATTCGGGCAAATCGGCGATCTGATGGTGATTGACGCCCAACGGGGGAGGTGGTACGCTACAAAAAGCGCCAGGACGTGCGCGTTTCACCCCTGCTCCCACGACTTAACCCCGATGAGCCTGCGACTGTCGCCCGGGTGAGGTGGGTTCCTCCGCTACCTTCTTCGCGCCGTGTGCCGCGTGGACCATCGCGAATGGCAGGCACCGGAGCGGTCGTTTGGAAGCCGGATGTGCGCCGAGGCTCCCGAATCGCCCACGGGCAGAGAATGCTCAGATCGAGGTTCGTGATGCGTTGAACGCGGTTCTCCCCGAACCGCCTTGCTTTCCATAAGGACCAATACGGACAAATCACGACTAACCGCTGACGCTCAACCAAACGCGCCTCACTTTTTGAGGCGAACCGTTCACTCCTCATGACAACCTGGAGGTAGTCGCTTGTCTTCCGACGAAGAGTTTTCCCAGGAATCCACCGTGGTCGCGACCGAAGAGACACCCGTGGCGACACCCGCGCGCCGTCCACGCCCCACTCGCTCACGGCGCAAGAGCGTGACCGATGACGTCGATGCCGGCCATCAAACCCAGCGCGACACATCCGATGCGCCGGTCGCGGTGGCGGGAACGGAGGTTCCCTTCGCTGAGGTTGAGCAGGAGGTGGCTGTGGTCGCCGAAGCCAGCCCAGTCGACAGCCCCGTGGCAGTCGACGATTCGAGTGGAGCGGGAACCACCGAGCGTGACGGCGCGGCGAGGGCCGAGCGGGATCGGCGTTCGCGCCGTGACCGCAACGGACGCGGACCCCGGCCCAATCGACCCGAGTCCGCCCCTTCGAATGGAGCTGAACGAGGCGAGTGGGCAAACGGGCACAACCGCGGGAGAGTCGGCGGCTCGGTGGTCGTGACTGGATCGCCGGTGCGCGAGTCCCGCGAAGCCACGGGCGGAGGTTCGACCCGGCTGAGCGTCGCCGAGATGGAAACGCGGCCTATCGAGAATCTGCACGAGCTGGCGCGGGAGTTGGCTGTTTCCGGGTACACGCGCCTGCGGCGCCCGGAGTTAATGACGCGGCTCCTGAAGGCACAAACCGAGCGAGAAGGACACACCTTCGGCGATGGTGTGCTCGAGATCATCGAGGACGGATTCGGCTTTCTGCGCGGGAACCGCTTCCTGCCGGGGGCGGACGACATCTACGTCTCTCAGTCTCAGATCCGCCGTTTTGGGCTGCGCACTGGCGACCGTGTCTCCGGGCAAGTCCGACCACCGAAGGACAACGAGAAGTTCTTCAGCTTGCTGCGCGTCGAGGCCGTCAACGGGATGGACCCGGAGACAGCGCGACGTCGCCCAACGTTCGATGTCCTGACCCCGATCTTTCCGCTGGAGATGATCGACCTGGAGACCCAGCCGAACATCCTCTCCACGCGGCTGCTCAACCTCGTGGCGCCGATCGGGCGCGGCCAGCGCGGGCTGATCGTTTCGCCGCCAAAAGCCGGCAAGACGATCCTGCTCAAATCGATCGCCAATGGTATCAGCACCAACAACCCGGATATGCACCTGATGGTCTGCCTCATCGGCGAGCGGCCGGAAGAGGTGACCGATATGCGGAGGTCGGTCGAGGGCGAAGTCATCTCCTCGACCTTCGATGAGCCGGTGGAAGACCATACCAAGGTCGCCGAGATGGCGCTGGAACGCGCCAAGCGCCTCGTCGAGGGCGGACGTGACGTGACGATCCTGCTCGACTCCATCACCCGTCTGGCGCGGGCCTACAACCTCGCCGTGCCGCCAAGTGGACGCACGCTCTCCGGCGGTATCGACCCAGTGGCGCTCTACCCGCCGAAGCGATTCTTCGGCGCGGCGCGCAACATCGAAGGGGGCGGCAGCCTGACAATCGTCTCCACCTGCCTGATCGACACCGGCAGCCGCATGGACGACGTGATCTACGAGGAGTTCAAAGGCACGGGCAACATGGAACTCCACCTCGACCGCAAACTCGCGGAGCGCCGCATCTATCCATCGATGGACATTCAGCGCTCCGGTACGCGGCGTGAGGAGCTGCTCCTCGACGAGCCGACGCTGCGCAGCGTCTGGACGATGCGGCGGATGGTCTCGATGCTCGGTGGCAGCGAGGGCACCGAGCTGCTACTCAGCCGCCTGGCCAAAACCCAGACCAACACAGAGTTCCTGGAGACGCTGACCAGGGACGTCTAAGGTGTGTTTGCAAAGCCAGTGCTTCCAGTAGAATCGACTCGTTCTCCGCCCTGGAAGGGCTTTGTTTGGCTTGGCCCGGCAATCTACCCCTCTAATTGCGGGTTCGACCGCCCGGCGCATTGATTCGCGCTTTGCAAACACGACCTATGCGTCCCCCTTCTCCGCCGCCCACTCCCATTCCTGGGGGTCCCAATCCCACACATTCTCCACCCCAAGGTGTCTCAGCATGTGCTGCGCCTCGGCGCGGTGCAGGGCATTGTGGAGGGGGACCTGGAGGATGGTGATCCCAAGTGTGCACTGGTCCCCGTTGTGGTCGAGGAAGGTTTCGTCCATGCGAACCTCGTCGCGCGTCCGGCGGGCCAGGGCCGCGAACGCGGCGTGATTCCGCTCGAAGTGCTCGCTCAGCTCGGGAATCGACAGGGCGTGCGTATGCCTCGGCGGGATCGATTCCTTGCTCATCAGGGCAATCCAGAAGGCGATGGTGTAGACCAGATGATCCAAGGTGTCCCGCAGAGACCCGTGGCCGAGGTCGAAGGGCTGGTCAAGTTGCTCATCGGTTAGCTCTCGGCTCCGCGTGAGCACCATCGTCGTCGCCCAGTGATCGTGCCCCAGCAGGCGATCGAGTATATTCATC
>JACDBO010000459.1 GCA_013694885.1 Chloroflexia bacterium
ATGGAGATCGTGCGCGCCTCCTGGCCGGCTGCCGGAGCCGCGGCGCCGAACCCGCCGGTGAGGATGCCGACCAGCAAGGCGACGATCAGCCACGCGGACCCGTGGCGGCAGTCGCCTCGATGTCCGAGACCGCCGGCTCGCTCCTGATTGTGTGATATCTCCGTCATGTGCGTCTACATCTACAGGTTCAGCGCTGGCCCTTCCGCGTCGGTCACCACGCCAATCCGGCGTCCCGCCTCGGTCGAACAGATCAGCGCCCGCCGCTCCCACCGGTGCGGCGGCCCCTGAGACTCCTCCATCCATGACCATTGTATCGGGTTAGCAGCATTTTGGAGCGATTGCAACGAAGGGCCGAGGAGTGCATCTCACTCGACCCTCAATCCTCATCCCTCGACCCTTCGTTGTGGTAACGACCGCGGCGCTGTCCGTTCGATGACAGATCGTCACCGGCCGCGGCGTTGGTGTGGATAACCTGCCGAGGAGTGTGGACAACCGTGGCGGATTGTGGAAAAGATGTTCGCATTCTGGGCATAGGCGCAGTCGCACGGTGCGCAACCGGCAGCGACGAAAACATCGCCAAGTGGATTGTCACAGGTGGCGAATCGGTACAATCGTCAGCACTGGGGATGCGTGGATAACCTGTCCCCCGAGTGTACGTACAGATTGAGGCGGAGCGATACGGTTTTCGGACCTTGTCCTCACCTTCCCCATCACTACGACGATGACGGTCTCTCTCCATCTATTCTTAAAGAGATACGTGGGACTGGCACACCCCTTCGTGGACACCGCTCACGCCGAGTCACAGCCCATGCTCGCCAGGAACCTGGGCTGCGCTCTTCCCGGCCCTCGAACCTCGGCCCTAGGTGCCCATCCGAATAACCCGGTATGCTTACGGTGATGGAGTTATCAGCCCCATCGGCGCGCTCGCGGGCACGCACCTGCAATAATCCAACCACCACCGGCTTCCGCGTCTCCGATGCCCTCTGGGTTGTCCTTGAGCCACTGATCCCGGTGTTCCTGAACACCCACCGATTCGGCGGGGAATGCCGCCGCGTGCCCCACCGCCGCTGCGCCGACACGATCTTCTACGTCTTGCGTACTGGTTGCCAATGGGGCGCCCTCCGGCACACCGACTTGTGCACCAAGTCCACGGCCTATGACCGCTTTCGGTCCTGGGTCGAGGCCGGCGTCTTCCTGAAGCTCTGATCTGCTGGAGTTGAGCAGTTTGATGAGCTGCACGGCATCGACTGGCAGTGGTTGAGCATGGATGGGGCGACGATGAAGGCGCCGCTCGGGGGGGCGAGACGGGGCGAAACCCGCCGGACCGTGGCAAGCAAGGCGTCAATCGCAGCCTCCTCACGGAGGGGCATGGTGTGCCGATCGGGCTGGCGATCGACGGCGCTAATCGACATGACATGAAGCTGGTGCGCCCCACGCTGGAGGGCTTGGTGGCTGAGCGACCCGAGGCGCTGGAGGAAGCGCCGCAGGGAATGTGCCTGGACAAAGGGCTACAACTACGATGAAGTGCGAGCAATCCTCAGGGAGTTCGGCTTCACGGCGCATATCAGGGCGCGAGGCGAGGAGGCCAAGGCACTGACTATGGATGCGGGTAAACGGGCGCGGCGCTGGGTGGTGGAACGCAGCCACAGCTGGATGAATCGGTTCCGGCGTATCCTCGTGCGCTGGGACAAGCGGCCAGAGCATTACCTGGCCTTTCTCCATTTCGCCTGTGCCTTGATCGCCTTGCGTGCCGCCGGTGTGCTTGGGTAGGACGGGGGAGTGCCGGATCGTGGGACGGGTGCAGTTCGGTCTCATCGTGCCGGAAGACGTGCTCGGCACGTCGGGACGTTTGGGCTACCTAGAGGACGTCGACCGGCTCCTCGCCGCTGTGGCGGGCCAGTACGACTCGGCGTGGTGTATCGACCACCTCCAGGGCGACGTGCTGGAGCGCTGGACGGCGCTCACCTACCTGGCGGCGCGCCACCCGGGCCTGCGGTGGGGCCACACGGTGCTCGCCCAGTCGTTCCGCAACCCGGCGCTCGTCGCCAAGATGGGCGCCACGCTCCAGTTCCTGTCCGGCGGCCGCTTCATCCTCGGCATCGGCGCGGGCGGGCAGGCGGCTGAGCACCGGACCTACGGCTACGCCTTCCCGCCGGGGCGCGAGCGGGTCGCGGCGCTCGACGAGGCGCTGCAGATCATCATGGCGCTCTGGACCCGGGAGCGAGCGACCTTCGCGGGCGCGCACTATCGCGTCGAGGGCGCCTCGTGCGAGCCGCAGCCCAACCCGTTGCCCCCGGTCATGGTCGGGGCGTTCCGGCCGCGGATGCTGAGCCTGGCGGCCCGGCACGCCG
>JACDBO010000466.1 GCA_013694885.1 Chloroflexia bacterium
GCCCGTCGTCGACGTTTCGCCAAAAGCCGGCCGGGCTGACGATCCAGACGGCGCTGGCGCCGTGACGCAGGAGGAGCGACGCGGCGGCCTGGCTCCGTGCCGCCGCCGCCACGGTCAACAGGCAGCCTTCACTCGCCAGGCGAGCGGGCCCGCTCTCAACCGGTATCCCGGCGCGCCGGAGCTGTCCACGCGGGTCGCCCCGCTCGGCCCGCATCAGACGCGCCGTGTGTCCCAGCCCGGCGCGATGCACGGCGGGCAGCGCTTCGCCGAGCGCGTCCGGCGTTATCGCGGCAACAACCACATCGGCGATCATCGGCTCGAACCCCAGCGAAATGCGCAATGGCGATCTGTGACCCAGTGTCACCTGTGCAACGTGTGGAGATTGTAGTCCGCCCACATGGAAACGTGACATGCGCCATATTCGCCGTGACGTTCACCTCTGGAAGGAGGCATTCGGCCGCGAAGGGCCCGAGGCCGCAGTAAGTGCCCTCTCGCTCGGCCCTCGAGCCTCGAACCCTTCGTCTCACACCTCGGTGAGGATCGCCCCGGCAATCGAGAGATAGATCAACAGGCCGGTCGCATCGACCAACGTCGTGATCAGCGGCGCGGAGACCACCGCCGGATCGATATTCAACCGGCGCAGCAGCAGCGGCAAGACCGCGGCGACGGTGGCCGACCAGAGCGTGACGCAGACGATCGTGGCCGCGACGACGAGCCCGATCTCACGCCCTTCGGGGATACCGGCGCGAAAGAACGCAACAACCGCCATCGCCAACCCCATCGCCAGGCCGACGCTCAGCTCCTTGAGGAGCACCCAACCGACATCGCGGAGCTGCACTTCGCCGACGGCCATTGCCCGCACCAGGGTCGTCACGGTCTGACTACCGACGTTGCCGCCGGTGCCGATGATCAGCGGAATGAAGGGGATGAGCACGGCCGATGGTGGAAATGCTTCGAGGACGCTCGCCGTCAGAAACCCGGCCACGAACAGGAACATCAGCCAGCCGAGCCGGCGGCGCACGAGCAGCGCCACGCTGGCCGTCCGGTAGGGCGTGTCCAGCGGCTGCGAGCCGCCGAGGCGCTCGATATCCTCCGTCGCCTCCTCCTCGAGGATGTCGGCGACATCGTCCTGGGTGATGATCCCGATCAGGCGACCGTCGGCATCGACCACCGGCAGCGCCAGCAAGTTGCGCTCGGTCAGCAACCGGGCGGCGAACTCCTGGTCGGCATCGACGGGTACGCTGACGATGTCGGTGGTCATCAGGTCCGCGACAGGCCTGTCCGGGCGACTGAGTACGAGGTTGTGCAGCGACAGGACGCCGATCAGCCGCTCGTCCCGGTCGACGACGTAGACGTAGTTGATGGTCTCCGCTTCCTCGGCCACCTGGCGCAGGGCGCGCACCGTCTCGTCGGCACGCAGGTCGGGGAAGACGGCCACGAAGGCGGGGGTCATGATACCGCCGGCGGTATCGCCCTCGTAGGCCATCAGATCGCGGATCTCGGCGGCCTCGTCGGGTTCCATCTCGACGAGGATCGTGCCAGCCGCTGTTGGATTGGCCTGCTCGACCTCGGCAAAAATATCGGTTGCGTCGTCGGGGTCGATCTCTTCGAGGATGTCAGCCGCCTGCGCCGCCGACATCCTCGTCAGGATGCGGGCGGCGTCGCGGTCGTCCAGTCGAGAGAGGAGAACGGCCAGCGTCTCGTCGCCGAGAATGGCGAACAGCCGGCTCAACTCGGCCGGCGCGAGATCCTCGAGGAGGGCGAGCGCGTCGACCTCAAGCATCCGGTGGGCACAGGCTTGCGCCCGCTCGACGTCACCGGCGCCGACCGCCTCACGGATCTCCTCGAGCAGCGACCGCGCCGTCTCGGACTGAGCCGTCTCCGGTGGTGTGAGGGTATCCGTCATGTCCTGATCGCCGGCTCAGCGATCATGTTCGTCCGCCGGCGGTACTTCGCCGCACCGCGGATCGCACCAGGCGCGTCACCCGAGAACGCTTCTTGGGAGAGGTCGGTCGGCTTGCGGGCGATGGGCCGCTCTCCGTCGACAGATCCCGCTGCTGTGGAGCGGGCGCCTCGCGCACCGCGACCGGCACCGAGCGAACCTCGGCACCCTCGTCGTTTCGGTCGATGTAGTAGCGGACCGCGTGCTGTGGTCGTGACATGTTGCACCGCCCTCTCTCCGCGTTCACGGTCGCAACGGTGGACCCGTGGCGCGACCGACTCTCGCGGATGATGACCCCGGTCCAGCCGGGGCGGGCGGCGCCGAAGCGGCGCGCCTGTGGAACCGGCTAGTCCCGGAGTTGTCCGATTTTCGGATACGTAGGACTGCCAGCGTCCAACGAGGCTCCCTTCACGGGGAACGGACGGGGAGCAGGCGGCCAGCCCGCTCGACCCGCGCAACAAAGACGACCACCCGCGTGGCGCCTTCCCGTGAATCCTACCGAATCCATCGAAGACCGTCAACGCGGATGCGCACACATCACTGAGCGTGCCCACGTTCCGTTCAGGCGCCATCCCTCGTTAGGTCAGGAGATAGAATCGCCACAGATCGTTGGTGACCGGGGCGATGGTCATGTCGCGAAAGCCGGCCTCGGCGGCGTAGCGGCGCAAGGTGTCGGGCCGCATCACGGTGCCCGTCTCGGCGGATGGTCGCTCGGTCATCCCCACCGGCAGGCAGTGGAATATGCTGAAGCCGTACATGAGTCGCTCAACCCACTCGCCGGGCGCGGCAAAGCTCTCCGCCACTGCCTCATCGACGACCAGCACGATACCGTCGTCGCCGACCAGCCGCCGCATCGTGCGCAGCGCGCCGACCGGGGCGGCCATGTCGTGGATGCACTCGAACGCGCACGCCAGATCATAGCGACCCGCCAATGCCGGGTCGGCGGCGTCCCTCTCCTCGATGTGGACGCGGTCGGTGAGTCCCTCTGCTGTCACGTTGGTCTGCGCTTGGGCGACCGATGCGGTGTCGAGGTCGAAGCCGTCGACGTGCACCGTTGGATACGCGCGCGCAATCGTGATGCTCGACCACCCGCTGCCACAGCCGAAATCCACTACGCGCGCCGGTGGGTCAGCCTTCAACCGCCTGTCGATCACGGGAATCGCGGGGAACCAGTCACTTCCGAGCAGGTTGACGAAGAGCGCCCGGTTGCCTTCGGCGATGCCGTCGCGGATGTCCGGTCCATAGTCGGTGTAATCGACCCCGCCACCGGAACGAAATGCCTCCAGGACCGCCGGCAGGGGCGCCAGCGAACCGATGAGCTGGCGAGCGGATGGAGCCATGTAGGCGAGGCTGTCGCGGTCAGTCAGCACCTCGGCATGCCCCGGCGGCAGCGTATAGCGTCGTTCGTCCGGCGCCAGGCTGGCATCGTCGACCGTCAAGAACCCGGTCACGGCTTGTTGTTCGAGCCACTCGCGCGCGTAGCGGGGATACGTGCCGGTGCGCGCGGCCAGCTCGCCGGCGGTCATCGCGCCGGCGTCGGCAATGGCCGTGTAATAGCCGAGGCGGTCGCCGAGATAGATCGAGGCAACGTCGAACGAACCGATCACCGACTCCAGCACGCGTTCGGCGAGCCGGTCGCGGGCCTGAGTTTCGTCTGCTTCCGGCGCGGAACTGAGAATGGTATCGGTAGCCACACGCACTCCCGGCATGAGTCGGGCCACAAGGCGCCCGAACGCGTCGACGATGTGGTTCCGTTGGCCCCAAGTCTTGCCTATCTTACGCCCGGTGTGCGGAAATGCAATCGGTATGTCGCGCAAGGAGGGCCGGATGAGCGAGGCGACAGTGAGTAGCGACCCGTGGGCGGGTGTGTCCCGGTTCGCCGAGGAGCGGCTGGTCGCGTTCGCGGCGGCCGCGCTGGTCGCGTCGGGATTGGGCACGGACGAGGCCCGGCGGGCCGCTGATTTCCTGCTCATCGCCGACCGGCGCGGTATTGACTCGCACGGGGTGGCACGGCTGCCGGGTTTCGTCCGCCGCCTCCGCGCGAATCTGATCGACCCGGATGCGACGCTGACGGTCGATCGCGAGACCCCGGTCACTGTTGCCCTGAACGCCAACAACGGGTTGGGCCTGCTCCTGGCCCCGGCGGCGATGGAGCGCTGCATCGCCAAAGCCGAAGCGACGGGTATCTGCCTGGCGACCGTGCGGCAGAGCAACCACTTCGGCATCGCCGGCGCCTACGCACTGATGGCCGCCGAGCGCGGCCTGGGCGGCCTGGCGATGACCAATGCCTCGCCGTTGGTCGTGCCGGTGTTCGGCGCCACGGCGATGCTCGGCACCAATCCGCTCGCCTTCGCCGTGCCCACCGGCGGTCGCCCCTTCGTGCTGGACATGTCGACCAGCACCGTTGCCTGGGGCAAGATCGAGATCGCGCGCCGGGCAGGTCTGCCGATCCCGCGCGGCTGGGGCGTCACCGACGATGGGGAGCCGACCACGGACCCGGCACAGGTGAAGTGGCTGCTGCCGCTCGGCGGCGAGCGGGCCACATCCGGCCAAAAGGGCTACGGCCTCGGCCTGATGGTCGATATCTTCTGCGGACTCCTCTCCGGTGGAGCGACCAGCGGCCACGTCGCCCGCGCCACCGACACCGGACGCTCGCAGGGAACTGGCCACACGTTTTTGGCCTGGCGCATCGACGCCTTTCGCGACGAGGCCGAATTCCGCACCGAGATCGACGGGCTCATCGCCGAGCTCCGCGCCACCCCCGCCGCCCCAGGTCACGAGGGCACCGGCGTGCTCGTCCCCGGCGACCCCGAAGCGGACGCCGAAGCGCGCAACCGCCGCGACGGCATCCCGGTCAGGCCCGAAGTCCTCGCCGAACTCCACACCCTCGCCTCGGAGATCGACGTGCCGTTCACGCTCGATCCGAGCGGTGAATGAACGCCACCGACGACTGCCGGTTCGTTTGACTGGGCAACGCTCTCCAAAAGGAGCGTCTCGGCCACCACGTTCAACCGGATTCCGAATGCGTCAGCAGTCGGCATCGCCTCCGCCGCGCCTACCCGCAAGCGCTCGATTGACGAAACCCACGTTCGCGCCCAGGATAGCATGGGTACGGTCTACTGGCGGCTTGCGCCTGTCTAATTCTCTCCCGCACCGTACGTCGATAAATAGCGAGCAAGCGTGGAAGTGATGGGTTGGGACGTGCGCTGCTCGATGAAGAGCCATTGGCCAGCGGGGTTGACCTCAAGAAAAACATAATGACCGTCAGGAGTGCGGCGCATGTCGATCGCTGCGTAGACGATGCCGAGTCGCGCCATCAGTCGTAGCAGGCTGGCCTCGGTTTCTGCCGGCAGCGTCACCGGCTCGACCCGCGCCTGGGACATGTCCATCCGAAAGTCGACCGGATACGATGTCTCTTGCGAGTGGATTGCGGCGGGGAAGATAGCGTTGCCGATCACCGTGATCCGCAGATCGACCCCCGCTGGGACGTACTCCTGAAATATCACCGGCGCATAGGCGACGTTGTCCAGCCCCGCGATCTCTTCCGGCCGCAGCAGCCGAGTTTCGCGCCACTCCTGCTCGGTCGCCGAGAACGCCTTGTAGATTGCCCCCCCCGGTTGCGCGGCGACGAACGCCCGTGCCGCCACCGGATCATTGGTGATCAATGTGTGCGGGATGGTCAGCCCGACCTCTTGCGCCACCCGGAGCTGATAGGGTTTGCGGGCGGACGTCTCAGTCGCGGTCGGGTGATTGACCCAGCAAGCGTCGAGCGCTAGCCAGAGTCCCGCGAACGCCTCGTGGCTCTCATTGTAGGCAAATACCCGGTGGCCCGGTCGTCGGATCGCGGGGTCGATCTCAAATGGCTGTGGCCGACGCCACCAGACGGCGCGGACCTCAGCGAAGTTGATCTCGCGGCTATCGGGAAAGCGAAGCCGAGTGTCGCGTCCACCAGCGGGGTCGGAGCCGAGGGAGATCTGGAGTTCCTTTGGAAAACGGCTGAGGTCGAGCAGCTCGGCGGGAGCGCCGAGCCGCGCCAGGTGCCGCAGGACAGCCATCGCGTGCTCGTCCCGCGTCGAGGAGACAACGAGGATCATCGCGGGCCACCGCGCTGGAATGACCGCTGGCAGGCGGCGCGACGCCTGTCGAGGCCACCCGCGCGCTGGTGTACCTGGGACAGCGCGCGGTGAGGGTTCACGCCGTTCCCCCGCCCAGGATCTGCTGATACTCGACCATCACCGCCGCGTAGTCGGCGCGGAGCTGCTGGAGGACATCGACCTCTTGTGCGGTGAGCTGGCCTTGCTGTTGCGCCTCTTCTCGTTCAGCGATCACCGCGCCGAGCTGTGTGAGCTCTGACTCGAGTTGAACGGCGGCGGCCTCAAGCACACCCGGCTGGTCCTGCGCCCAGGCCATCGAGTGATGCGGCGTCGAGAGCACGAACGGTGCTGGGCGTCCGAACCTACCCACCGGGTCAACCAAATCCTGCTGCGCCTTGCCGAGGTTGGGATCGTCGAGGGCAGGAATCTTGACGTCATCGACGGCTTTGCTGAGCGTGCCTCCACCGCCTACGTCGTCGAGTGCCTTGATCTTCGGCGGCCCTTCGTCGCGGAACTTCAGGGTTGGCGGCGTTTCATCCCGGAACTTCAGCGTCGGTTGATCATCGAGGACTTTGATAGTCTGGAGGTCGTCCCGGAACTTGAGCGTCGGAGGATCGTCGAACATCTTGAGCGTCGGAATGTCGTCCCGGAACTTCAGCGTCGGGAAATCGTCCCAGAACTTCCGCGTCGGGACATCGTCGCCGAACTTCAGCTTCGGCAGGCAGATGCCTTCGTTGTCATATGCGTAGCCAAGAGCGTGATGGTCGAGCAGGCTAGCGGAAGTTACCGTCTCGCCGCGCCCCAGCCATGGCTGCATTGCGTTGCCGAGATTGTGACCGGCCGGGCCACCCGAGACCGGCAAGTACCCCGAGCCAGGATGCATCCGCTGCCAGTCCGCCCAGAGCTTGTCGACGAAGCAGTGGTGGAGGAAGAAGACCGGATCGTTCGGCGAGGACATCGGGCCCATTGAGCCACCGACCCAGACGTGCACGAGATTGTGAAGCTGAGGCCCGTTGATCCAGCCCTCTAGCTTGTTGCGGAATCCGCTCGTTGAGAACCTGTCCCAGGGCGACACGTCGTACGTGGCATCCGACATCGCCAAGTTGAGGTCGAACGGAGTCGGCAAGCTCGCGGCCGACATGCCGAAGCGCCGTCTCAGCGCGGGGCCGTCGTGGATCAGGTTCCAATTGCCGGTGCTGTGGGCGAACGGGCCGGTGGTGACCCAACCGTCGGCGGGTCGGCCGTTGCCACCGAGGAACGAGGGGTCCCACAGCGACGACGTGACACTGTTGTCGACGGTCCAGTTCCAGTAGGGTAGCGTCACTTGGGGGTCGATCTTCTGGAGATCGAGCTCGAACCGCCGCAGGAACTCGCGGTGCCACGGGAGAAACGCGGGACCGCGGTGGGCGTTGGGCATCGCGCCCATGTGGTCCGCGACATAGGTGTCAAAGGTACCGTTGGCCTTGAGGGCGAGGACCGCGGCGACGAACCGGGCCTTCTCCGCCGCGGTCAATGTCGCCTGATTCTTTCGGCAGCGAACGGCCATCTGGACCTCCTCTCCGGACGACAATAGTGAGGAAGGATGCGTGGTGGGTCGTGGATCAGGAGTCGTCCCTACTCAGCGTGGTGGTGCGGCTCGTCGCTGTGATCGTGACCGTGGCCGCCATCGTCATGGTGCGGCACCTCGCCCTTGACGATCACGGCGGTGCCGCGCTGGCGGATGATGTCTTCCGCCAGTTCGTCGATGGTCGAGTACTCCTTGAACGCCATCTCATGGCTCGAGACGCCTTGCTCGGTGACCTCCACCAAAATTTCCTCGTCGTCGATATAAAGCCGGGCTTCCTTTGCTCCCTCTGCCCTGGCGCTCTGGTCGCCTGGCTGCTCGATCCGGATCCGCCGCCGGCGGTACTCGGTCTCGTAGACTTCGCCGGCCGGCGCGTCTTGCCGCTTGCCGCTCTTCCGCTCGGGCATCGTCTGGCTCCCTTCTCGTGGCGAGCGAACTGGCGTGCCCAGCTCCCGCTGATGACCGGGCCGGTCCGCCAAACGGATCGCGCGTGGCAACGCTTCGCCACCGCCGCTCTCCGCGACCGCGCCCGGCGTGGCGACGAGTCCACACGATAGTCCATCGAGTTGTTGGCACCAGTCCCAAGATCATGATATACCGTAGGTCAATAGGCCGATTGACCTACGGTATAGCCCGTATGGGGGGAATCATTACGTCGCTCTGCCTATGGGGCCGGACCGATTGGGGGCGGAACACCCAGCGGTCCAGTGCAAGATGTCCCGGGCCTGACCTGCCGGCGATTGTTGTCGATGAAGCCGCGATTCTGCGGCGCCGTCGTGTCCCAGACGTCTCCCCGCCTCACGGCTGCATGCGCACGCTCGCCGCACTTCGCTCGCGGATGCGCGACCGAAAACCGTGCCATTGGCGCACCATTAAAGCGTCCAATACCGTCCAGCCACCGCCACCGCCGCCTCGATAGCCGCCCGCGCTTCGAGCCCGATCCGTTGGCTTGCCGGCTGGGACCCGGACCGCGCGCCGTAAGGGTCCTCGACCGGGGTGATGCCGGGCATCCCGGCGCACAGCGCCTCGGCGATGACGGCGGTGCAGTAGGGCGCGTAGACCTCGCTGTAGCCGCCTTCGAGCGCAACCACCAGGCGACCGCCGCACAGCTCCTCGGCCAGCGCCAGCAGGCGTTGGGTCATCGTCCGGTAGCTATCAACGGTGAGCGACATGCGGCCCAGTGGGTCGAGCACGCTGGCGTCCTGGCCGGCCGAGATGAACACCAGGTCCGGGCGAAACTGGCGTAACACCGGCTCCACGATCCGGTCGATCACCGCGAGATACGTCGGATTCCCCGCGCCCGCCGGCAGGGGGATATTGACGGTGGAGCCCTCGCCAGCGCCCTCCCCGGTCTGGTCCAGCGCGCCCCAGCCGACCGGGAAGAGATCCTCCTGATGCATGGAGATGAAGAGGACCGATGGGTCGGCGAAGAAGGCATCTTGCGTCCCGTTGCCGTGGTGGACATCCCAGTCGAGGATCGCGATTCGCTCGGCACGATGATGCCGGCGGGCATGGTGGGCGGCCACGGCGACGTTGGCGAAGACGCAGAAACCCATACCCTGGTCCGCCATCGCGTGGTGCCCGGGCGGCCGCGTCAGCGCGAACGCACGGCCCACGTCGCCGCGCATCACCGCATCGACCGCGGCGAGGACACCACCGGCGCTAAGGCGAGCAACGCGGTCACCGCCACGCCCGATCGGTGCCCCGGTGCCGGTGTCGCCGCCCGCCTGGGCGACGGTGGCGACGCGTGCCAGATGCTCTGGTGTGTGGTACGCGCCCAACGCCGCATCGTCGGCCTCGTACGGCTCGATCCGCGTCATCGCATCGGAGATGCCGTACAGGTCCATCAGGTGTTTGGCGCGGGCGGGGATCGCCGGGCTAGAGATGTGCGGCACCGGGTCGGCGAAGGGATAGCGCTCCCGGTAATTGATGAGCCACTCCCCGGCGCTGTGGCTCAAATAGCGATCGTCGAAGACGAGCCCTACCCGGCGGTCGCGGTTGTCGCTCATGAGCCGCTCACGCTGGCCGGCACGACCAGCCAGAAATCATGAAGGGAGCGCCAGTCGGCGCTCCCTTCATTCCGATATCCAAACCGAATGGTTCCAGTCGGGATCACGCCCAGGAGACGGCGAGCGACATCCCGTCCATCTCATCCCACATCCACCGGAATGTGCCCCAGTCGTAGTACCGGAACGAGCCGGTCGCCGGGTCGGAGAGGTGGACGCCGCCCGAATCGTAGCCATAGGCGACCATCACATGCATGCCGGGGGTCAACTGATAGCGGTCGCCAGCGTTGTCCGTGGCCTTGAAACTCGTGTTGCCCCACATACCGAGCCACACGACCGTTGGGTGCCCGCGATCCAGGTGCCCCTTGAGTTCGGATGTCTCACCGAGACCGTAGAAGACCTCACCGCGGAATCCGAAGTCGGCCAGCGCCGGTACGAGGGGTTCCGGGTAGACGCCGTAGTCGTCGGTATTCCCCCATTTGCCGTTGATATCGCCCCGATAGCCCTTGTGTGGGTTTTCGTGCCAACCGACGCGGTTGTCGAAGTCCCACTCCGAAATCCCGTTGCCGAGAGCGCCGGTGGCGATCCTCAGCGAGGCGTACTCGCAGCTCAGACTTCGCTTCTGCGCGTAGGCGGGGGTGTTGTCGATGATGGAGTCGCTGTTGTCGGCCGCGGTACGCTCGGCGGGCGAGTCGACCACCGAGTCGCTGGTCGACCGCACGTCGCCGCTGAGGTCGACGAGCTTGTTCGTGCCTTCGCAGGCGCCATCACTCGTCAGACGGACGGTCCAACCGCCCAGATAGCTGCCGTTGACGACGAGTTCCAGCCAGGTTTTCGCGCCCACCCAACCGTCGCTCGTGTCGAAGGTGAGGTAGGCCAAACCACTGCCGTCCGTCGTGCCGCGATCGACACTGAGCACGGTGCCATCGCCGTCAACCGAGAGCGCCAATGCAACGTCGGCACCGGTGACGACTTGGCCACCCGAACGGACCTCTACCGAGACATCGACGGAGCACCCGACCGCTGGCTTCAGTGCCCGGATCGTCATCCATGCATCGACCTTCTGCGTCTTTGCCTGGACTGTGCCCGCATTGAAAGGACCGCCGACGAGGCTGAGGCAGAGCGCCACCAGCATCACGATAAGCGCGCGCCGCATTCCCACTCTCCCGCTCCGACCCCAAAACCGTGTCCGGCCGCACGCTCGTCGGCCCGCTCCCCATAACGTACTTGGACTGTACCAGTAATCGGCGCGGGATGCTACACCATGCAAGGTCGTGTGCCCGTTGGTCACAGCAATTCGTAAGCGCAACCCCATGCCGCCTTGCCGTTCCACGGTGCCTAAGCGTCCGTACACAACAAAGTCGGCATCCAGACGAAGGGCCGAGGTGCGAGGTTCGAGGGCCGAGTTGAAGCCGAACTCAGCCCTCAGCCCTCAGTCCTTCATGGAGCGGCAGGTCGTCACCGAAGAAGCGGCGGCGAGTCGCCTCATCGACCTTCAAACCTTCAGGACCGAGGGCGTAGAGCGCCGCGAAGCCGCCGGCGGTGGGGTCCAACTCGCGGGCACGCGCCACCCGCTCGCGCATCGCGTCGGCGTTGGGGCCGGTCTCCGTCGCCAGTCGCCCCGCCCAGCGCGCATGTTCGCGCAGCACGCTGAAACCGGCGTCACGCTTGTGCGCAAACTCGGCGGGGACGCCGTCCCAGCACGGTCCGGCAAGGAGCAGATCGCGCAAGACCCGGACGTCCCGAAACGTAAGCGAGAGTCCGTGCCCTTGACTGGGGTCGTTAGCGCCGGCGGCGTCGCCGATCAGCAAGGCGCGGTCGCCCGCAATCACGCTGCTGACGATGTCGGCGTTGGGGAAGAAGCCGGTCGGTCCGGCCGGTTGCCAGCCGGCAAGCGTGCCTGGCGGCAGCGCCGCTGCCGTCCGCTCGACCAGCGCGGCCGGTTGCGGCGCGCGTTGCAGGAGCGCCGCCTCATCGTTGCCGCAGACGAGGTAGACGCGCGCCCTCCCCC
>JACDBO010000473.1 GCA_013694885.1 Chloroflexia bacterium
GGGCTCGTCGACGGACCGCTGCCGACCCACTACGAGCCGATCGAGTCTCCCGTCCGCAATCAGCTCTACGGGCAGCAAAACAGCCCGGTGCTGAAGCTGTGGGACCGTGAGGGCAACCAGGCCGTACCGCCCGAGGACCCGAGCTTCCCCTATGTGTTGAGCACCTACCGGCTGACCGAGCACCACCTCTCGGGGGTGATGAGCCGCTGGCTGCCGTGGCTGGCCGAGCTGCAACCGGAGCTCTTCGTCGAAATCAGCCCCGAGCTGGCCGCCGAGAAGGGCATCGGCAACACCGAGATGACCGTCATCAGCACACCGCGCGGCGAGATCCAGGCCAAGGCGTTGGTCACCCGACGGATGCGGCCGTTCCAGATCGCCGGTAAGACAATCCACCACGTCGGGCTGCCCTGGCATTGGGGCTACCAGGGAGTGGTCACTGGCGCGGTGGTCAACGACCTCTCGCTGCTGGTCGGAGACCCCAACGTCTCGATCCACGAAGGCAAGGCCTTCGTCTGCAACGTGGAGAAGGCGTGATGGTGCAAATACCGGAACCGCAACCAGCGGCGTATGCCGCCGAACCAATGGGGTTCTACACCGACACGACGGTCTGCATCGGCTGCAAGGCCTGCGAGGTCGCCTGCAAGGAGTGGAACGGCCTGCCGGCCCGGACCGACGAGACAGCGGGCGGACCGGCCTATCAACTCTCCGGCAACAGCTACGACAACACCGGCGGGTTGAGCGGCGTCCAGTGGCGCCACGTCCAGTTCATCGAGCAGTTCCCCAACGAGGACCGCTCCGAAGGCCGCTGGCTGATGATGAGCGACGTCTGCAAGCACTGCGTCCAGGCCGGCTGCCTGGAGGTCTGTCCGACCAACGCGATCATCCGCACCGAGTTCGACACGGTGGTGATCCAGGCCGACGTCTGTAACGGCTGCCGCGCCTGCATCTCCGCCTGCCCGTTCGGGGTGATCGAGATCAACCCGGTCAACAACACGGCGATGAAATGCACCCTCTGCTACGACCGGATGCAGGCCGGCATGGTTCCCGCCTGCGCCCAGGCCTGCCCGACCGCCTCGATCCAGTTCGGACCGATCGCCGACCTGCGCCAGCGCGCCCAGGGGCGCGTCGACCAACTCAAGGCCGGCGGCGAGACGCGAGCCTACCTCTACGGCGCCGACGACTCGGTCCTCGGTGGGCTCAACTCGTTCTACCTGCTGGTCGACGAGCCGGAGGTCTACGGTCTGCCGTCGGACCCGCAACTCCCCTCGCGCAACATCCCCACCAGCTCGACCCTCTCGGCCCTGGGTGCGGTTGCCCTCGGTGCGCTCGGCGTCGTCGGCCTCCGCAAACGACGGATGGACGGCTTCGCAGCGGAAGCTGCCGCCGAGGGTGGCGGTACGGCGATCGTGCGCGACGAGCCGACGGGCCATGTCCGGGAGGAGGTGCGCGGTGAATAACGCGCCGTCGCCGACATTCTTCACCGAGTCGCCCGAGTGGGGCTGGTTCATCGTCGTCTACTTCTTCCTCGGCGGGATCGCCGGTGGGCTCGCCTTCCTCGGCGCCCTGCTTGACCTCTTCGGACGGCAGGAGGACCGACGGACCAGCCGCATCGCCCACCTGATCGCCGCGCCGCTGGTGGTTATCTGCCTGCTGCTACTGGTGGTCGATCTGAACCGTCCCGAGCGCTTCTGGCGGATGATGTTCCGCCTCGACGACGACGTGCTCCAGATCATGTTCAAGTACTGGTCGCCGATCTCGTTCGGCGCGTGGGGCGTCGGCATCTTCGGTCTCGTCGCCTCGCTGCTCTTCGTCGGCGTGCTGGCGGAGACGGGCACGTTGCCGCGCGGTCTGGCCTTCCTCCGCCGCGGCGGGCTCGGCACCGTGCTGACGGCAATCTCCGGTCTCCTCGGACTCTTCACCGCCGGCTACACCGGTATCCTGCTGGCATCGACCAACCGGCCACTGTGGGCCGATACGACGTTGCTCGGGCTGCTCTTCCTACTCTCCGGCGTCTCGGCCGCGGCGGCGGTGCTGATGCTGGTCGGCCACCGCCGGGCCCATCCCGGCACGGTCCGCTGGCTCGGCTGGATGGACACGACCAGCAGCCTGCTCGAACTGGCGGTGCTGGCGATCATCGCGCTCACGGTTTGGTCCGTGGTCCAGGAGGTGCTCGACGGCGGCTGGGGCATCCTGCTGATCGTCGGCACGATTCTGCTCGGCATCCTGATCCCGGTCGTGCTCCACTGGCGACCCCGCCTGCTCGGCAGCCTGACCGTGCCCAGCGCGGCACTGCTCGTCATCGCGGGCAGCTTCGTCCTGCGGACCGTCGTTGTGCTCGCGTCGGAGAGGGCGACCTAGCATGAAGATGACACAACGTCCGGGCATCGCTTTGAGTCGTAGGGTCCGACGCGCCGCGGTGCTGTCGCTGCTCGGGTCCGCGCTCCTCGTGCTGGCCGGCTGTGGCCCGGAGGCGGCGCGGGTGCGCGGCGGCGACAACGGCGCCCAGGTCGGCTTCGACGCGCCCCGCGACCTCGACCTGCTGGGCGACACTCCCCGGGATGACCGCATCTACGAACCGGCCGAGTGAGCGGGCACGGGTGGGCATCGTCTGAATCGCCGGGCTGTGCCGGATTGCCGGCATGGTCCGACAGGTAGTGACGACCCGGCGAGGTCGCCCTCGTCGGTTTCAGTCCGGTCGATGTGGCGGACAGTGCTGGCGAAACCGTCCCGTCCTGGTTAGGTGAAAGGCGACCACATCGGGTCGCCCCTACCAGACGAAACGACGCGGCTCCATCGAATCATGTCTCAGTGCCGAAGGGCAGACTCGTGTGTCTGCCCCTACAATGGTGCTGATCCTGGGAGGACGCGCACGTCGCATACTCCTCGGGCACTATCACCGGACGTAGGCAGCACGCTCGGAGGGGTTCATTGGTCACCAGGCACGTCACATCGCGAGGAGCGGTCGATCCCACCGGGCGCATCGAGCTGATCATCGCCCAGGCACCGGAACTGGCGCCGTGGCTCCAGCTCTACCGCGAGGTGCTGGCGCTCTCCGCCCACCCCGGCTGGGAGGACGCAGTAGCGTCGATAGCGCTGGCCACCGACCGCGCGGCCGACCAGCCGCTGCTGACCGGCGCCGCGATCCCGCTCGACCGCGCCCTGGCGACGGAGACCCTGCGCCGACTGCTGACGGCCGCCAGCGACCAGCCAACGGAGGACGCCTCGGCGACGCGAGCGGCAAGCCACGCCGCCGAGCTCGGCGCACCATTCGCGATTCAGGCGGCGATCAATCAGGATGCCGCTGGACTCGATGCTGCGGCCGTTGCGCTCGACCTCGCGCCCACGGCACTCGCCGCAATCGCCCACCTGGCCGCAATCCCGCTGCTGCGCGCCGCTCACCGTGCCCTCGCCACCGCCATCACACCGGATTGGGGTCAGGGATACTGCCCCCTTTGCGGCGCCTGGCCGGCGGTCGCCGAGGTGCGCGGCCTGGAATCGACCCGTCACCTCCGTTGCGGGCGCTGCGGCGCCGACTGGACGATGCCGACCCTCTGGTGCCCCTTTTGCGGCGAACACGACCACGCCCAGCTCGGCTCGCTCCGCGCAGAGGTGCCCGGCGGCTCCCATCAGGCTGAGACCTGCCTGACCTGCCGCGGCTACGTCAAGACGATGACCACCCTGCGTGCCTGGCCAGCCGAGGAAGTCCCGCTGGCCGATATCGCCAGCGTCGAGTGGGACCTAGCGGCGATGGAGCGCGAGTTTGCCCGGCCGGACCGGTCGGCGATGCCGCTCAATGTGACGATTGAGGACGCAGTCTGAGAGGCGAACGATGGAGCGGGATTCTTCTCACGCGCACCTTGATGCGACGGCGGTGGTCGCGGCGGCGGAGCGGCTGCGGCCCGCCCACGTCTGCACCGGGTTGCTCGGCGCGATGGAGGGGTCCGAGGGTCGGCGCAAGAAGCGCAAGCGCAACACCACCCCGGACGCCATCGGCCTCACCATCAAGCGCGACCTGCTGGAGCGCGCGGCCCGCGACGACCCGGACCCCGAGGCGTTCGAGGACTGGCTGATGGAGCAGTGCCTGGCCGCCGGCGCCGCCAGCGGGCCGACCCGCGCGATGGCGCTCGATGTGCTGGACGAGTGGCGCGTCGCCGTCGCCTCCGGCGCGTTCCGCCACTGGCTCGACGAAGGCGCCCCCTCCGACGACCGCCGCCAGGAGTAGGGTCAGCGATGGCCACCATGTACCCGCCTCAGTTCTCCGCGCAGACGGAGAGCGGTGCCGAGCGGCTGCTGTTCGGAGAGCTCGGGCGTCAACTGCCCGCCGAGTACACGGTGCTCCACGGGGTCACGTGGCTGAGCCGGTCCGGTGGCCGGGCGCGGGATGGCGAGGCCGATTTCCTGATCGTCCATCCCCGGCACGGTGTCCTCGTGCTTGAGGTGAAAGGGGGTGGCATCCATCGCGAAGGCGCCACCGGTCAATGGACCTCGCGTGACCGCCATGGGACGCAACACCTCATCAAAGACC
>JACDBO010000002.1 GCA_013694885.1 Chloroflexia bacterium
CACCATAGCTGTCAAGCGGACCGACGGTTGACGAGCGGCGTGGTGGATGCTAAGAGAAATCGTTTGCAGCAGATGGGTTGCCCAAGATCCAGGCCGGTGGTGGAGGAGTACCCAAGGATGAGCCAGCCAAACGTCGTCGTGATCATGACCGACCAGCAGCGCTGGGACGCGCTCGGCGCCGCCGGCAACCACCGGATACGGACGCCGCACCTGGATCGCCTGGCGGCCGAGGGTGCCTTCGTCGAGCGGGCATTCGTGCCGGTCCCGCTCTGTATCCCGTCGCGGGCGGCGCTCTTCACGGGTCGCTACCCCAGCCGGAGCGGGCTCGGTCCCAACTCGGGGTTCCCTTTGCCGGTGGATGCCCCCAACGTCGCAAGTACGCTGCGTGCTGCCGGTTACCGGACGATCCTCGTCGGCAAGGACCATCTCTTCGGCGGGGAGGGGCTTGCCCACCACTTCGACCACGTCGTGCGGTACGACCACGCCGGCCGCGCCGTCGACGAGAAGGCCGATGCGGAGGAGCGCGCCCTGCGTGCCTCCCGCCAGGGTCGGTTCGACGAGCCGTTCATCGAGCGCGATGCCTTCGACACGGCCCACTCGCCGACGCGGCGTCTGACCACCGCCGCCATCGACGCCGTTGGCGATGCCCACGCCCGGCCGCAACCCTTCTTCCTGTGGCTCTCCTACCCCGATCCACACCCGCCCTACGTGGTCGCCGAGCCCTACGCTTCCATGTACCGTGATCACGACCTCGGCATGCCCGCCACCCGACCCGGCGAGCTGGACGGCAAGCCACCGCGTCAGCGCCTGAGCCACCGGCTGATGGGCACCGCCGACTACCCGCCACGCGACCTTCAGCGCCTGCGCGAGATCTACTACGGCATGGTGACGTTCATCGACGACGAGATCGGCCGTTTCACCCAGGCGCTCGACGACCAAGGCATCGGCGGCGACACGATCGTCGTTTTCATGAGCGACCACGGCGACTACATGGGCGACCACGGGATGGTGCGCAAGAGCCCGGCGATGTACGACTGCCTGGTCCGCATCCCGCTCATCATCCGCTGGCCGGGGCATATCTCGCCGGGCCGGATCGCGAACACGCTGGTGTCCTCAATCGACCTCGCGCCGACGCTGCTCGACTTCGCCGGGCTGCCGCCGCTGCCCGCTGCCGAGGGGATCAGCCTCGCGCCGCTGCTCGCCGGGCGGGCGCGGGCTCACCGCGACCGCGTCTTCGGCCTCTACGGCAGCGCGGGCGACGCCGTCACCGACGCCGAGCTGGCGGGAATCGACCTCGATGCGTTCCGGGCGGAGCCGCACCCGTGGATGGGTCCGCTGGCGATGCGAGGCCGGATGGCAATGGTCCGCACCGCCGAGTGGAAACTGGTCCACCATCAGGGCGCGCCGGGCGAGCTCTACGACCTGCACGCGGACCCGGACGAGCTGATAAACCGCTTCGCCGACCCAGCTTGTATCGCTGTCCGCGCCGAGTTGATGGGCTCGCTGGTCGATTTCCTGCTCGAATGACCGCCCCCACCCCCAACCTCTCCCCCAACGTTGGGGGAGAGGTTGTTGGCGCCTTGAGGTGTTGGCTCATACCCAAAGCCTTCAGGCGGATTCTGTCTGTGGGAGGGGGAGCGTAATCTCCACCGACACCCCTCTCCCACGGTTGGGAGAGGGGTCGCGCGAAGCGCGGGGGTGAGGGCTCTCCGCTAATCAGCTCTCCGTGGTCACTTCCAGCATCGTGATCTGCCGAGGCGCAAGCCCAAGTGGGAAGGAGCCTACGTCGGTGCGCTCTCCCAACGCCTCTCTGCCCGAGCCGGTGACCCGCCTCGTGGCATATCTGGTGCCGACGGCGATGCCGTAGCGCGCTGGGTCGAGGTCGACCGTGATCGTTTGAGTCTGCTCGGGCTCGATGTTAACGAAGAAGAGGCCAAGCCTCCCGTCGGGGGCGCGCCAGGCGGCGTGGAGGATGCTCGGCACCCGCATCACCTCCGACTCCTCGTAGTGGGCGTGGTCCTGGCCGACGTTGTAGAGGTGGTAGTCCAACTCGATCGTGGGCGCCTCAAAGCTCAACGGCCGGAGCATCGTGCCGTAGACGAGGTAGGGGTTGGCGAAGCCGGTGCGGGCGAGGGCGACCTCGCGTGTGAAGGCGGCCTTGGCGGGGTCCACCTCGTGGGAGCGTGCGGCGAACGTGTAGTAGTGCTCGGCGGGGTCGTCGTCGCGGCCGTCCAGGTTTTCGAGCGGGCTGAACTCGTAGTTGAGTTCGAGGAGACCGCCCCAGAGGGCGACGCGGGCGGCGACCCAGTAGAAGAGCTCGCCGGCTTCCCGCGCGAGTTTGGCCCAGCCGTCGAGCCGAACGGGACCGTACTCGTGGTAGACGTAGGTGAAGAGCGGGATTTTCTCGACCTTGCCCTCGCGGATCCAGTCGCGGAAGAAGTCGGCCTCGAACCCGGAGAGCGGGCTGGCCTCGGCCCGCGCCTGGTAGAAGTCGAGGTTGGGAATGAAGCCCTCGGTGATCATTTCGCCGCCCTGCGGCACGTAGGCGCCCCTGGCCACGCTGGCCGCCTCCTTGGTGGCGCTGTGCATCCGGGCGTAGGCGTCGATCATCCAGCCGCCGCCGCCGATCGAGTGGCCGTGGTGCGGGGCGCGGCAACCCATCTGGACGTTGTTGGCCGAGATGTCGTAGTAGAGGGCATCGGCGCCGTAGGTGCCGGCCAGTTGCTCGTCGCGCCAGCGGTGGAGCGCCGGCAGGTACTCCGTCGCCGGGCAGACGAACGGGAAGCGGTAGCCGTCGAAGCTGTAGTTCTCGACCGGGAGCCGCAACTGCGCCTGCTTGATCTCCTCGCTTTCGTTGCCCTCGGGATCGAGGAGGATGTCGAACTCGAACGGTGCCCAATAGTCGCCGTTGCCGCGGATGGTGGCTAGGTTGGCGTCGCTGAACGTGGCGGGGAACCAGTCGGCGCGGCCACCGGGGATGCCGCGGCCGTACGTGCCGGGGACCTTCGACCAGTTGGCGCCGAGGATGTGGAAGACCGGTTCGCCGGTGATCGCGTGGAAGCGGTCGAGCCACGCCGCGCGGTCGGCGGCGGCATTGACGCCGAAGGTGGCGAAACCGACCTCTTCGAGGAGCCACCGGCTCGTCTCGGCGCGGCTGGCGAGCGGACCCTGGGCGGTCCAGCGCTGCTCGATTGCCCAGGTCTTGTAGCGCTCGGCGGCTTCGTACCAGTTCCCTTCGACGAGGGAACCGATGAGGATCGGATAGGGCACATGCAGACCGGCGCCGGATTGGATGTCGGGCGCCTGATGCATGAAGGTGCTTTCGAGGTGCCCGTCGTCAGCCTTAAAGAAATTGAGCCACTTCATCGCCAGTGTCGGGTCGTGCGCGGCCAGGTAGAAGCCGCCCTCGCCCTCGGCGTAGTAGGCCATGAACTGCATCGAGGAGCCGTTGAACCCCTCCGGGTAGGGTGAGTACCGGAGTCCCTGACGGCGCATCGGTTCCGGCTCGAACAGGTCATACGGGCGACGGAAGAGGAAGCCCGTGCCGTGCGGGTGCGCCAGGCAGGAGTCGCTCCTGTCGCTCAGGTCGCCGATACCGCGCAGGATCGGGTACTCGACCTTGTCGACGAGCTGGTCGGTGGCGGCGTGGACATCGACCGTGACGTGGGCGTGAGGCTCGCCGACCGGCAACTCGACCCGGCTCTCGACCGTGATGCCGTGCGCGGTTTCCCACCGAAGCGTCACCGCCTCGCCGCTGTCGTTGTCGTCGCGGCTCCATGTAAAGGAAGAGAACTCTTCGATCCACTGCTCTTGCCCAACCAGCTCCACGCGCCACGGCGGGCCGGCCGTGGGGACGTGGATCAGTCGCAGCCCGCTGGTCGTGTTTTCAATCCCCCGGATACTGCCGTCGTCGGCGCCGAGGGTGAGGCGGAGGAACTGGTTTTCGAGAAGAATCCTGTCTGATGTGGATTCGCGAGCAGGACTGGCCGGGGTGTTAGCAGGGGTTGGCATTCGCTGGTTCTCCCCGATGATCGCGCGCTATGCCGAAGCGGAGACCGATCGCATGGTAGGGGCGGATGGCATCCGCCCATTGGTCGAAGGCCGCCAACCACGAACCGGGTCGACCCGGACGCCGGGCGCTCCTGCCGGGGCTCAGCGCGGCTCGGCACGCCACCCATGCGGTGACGCGCTCCTGGCGCCCGCCGCTATCGTTGACCGCGATGCCCCCGGTGAAGAAGCGCCGGGCGAAGATGAAGATGAAGACGAAGATGACGATAAAGGAGCCGAAGTGTGAGATCACGGTGACGAACAGGAGTGCCGGGCCGATCACCGGCCGGAGACGCTGATGAACCGGCGCCGTCAAGCGCGGCCGCGTCAGGCGACCGGGCACGCGATGCCAGCAGCGGCAACAGCGTGAGCGCGTCCTCCGGCGGGACGCGCTCACTGACGCCAATGTGTCTACGACCTCATCCTCGTGGAGAGGGTAAACGTGAGTTACCCTCTCCACGAGGAGCGTTGCTCGTGGTTATGGCGGATCGCCCGACGGCTGCTGGCCGATCACGGGGGTGATGGCCTCACAGGCGATCTGCGCCGCCTGCTCGACCGATTGCTGACTGACGATGACGAGCTCGAACTGCTCGTTCCAGAGGTTCTCGACCTCCGCCCCGTTCGCGAAGTTCGTTGGTGGCGGCACGGTGCGCTCCAACTGGTCCAGGAAGGCCTGGTTGTCGGGGCGGTGCTCGGCGCCGCCGAAGCCGAGCCAGGCGTCGCTCAGCGCCAGCTCGCGGACGGGCGTGATCGAGCGGCTGCCGTAGATTTCTCCCCAAGCGGTCAGCCCGTCGGGGCCACCGAGGAACTTCAGGAGCTCCCAGGCCTCGTCAGGATTGTCGGAGGTCGCGGACATCGCCCACTGGTCGGTGTACAGCACGCTGAGCGGCGCCTCGCCGCCGGCGGGCCGTGGATAGGGCACGACCGTCCACTTGAACGCGTCCGCCTCGACGACCGTTGGCCGGAACCACGGGCCGGCCATCGTGATCCCGATGATGCCGGCCAGCCACTGATCGCGACCGCCGGGGGTCTGCGGCAAGGCGCCCGGCGGCACCGCCGATTGATCCTCGGTGAGGACGCTGAAGTAGGCTTGCAGGGCCTCGGTGGATTCCGGCATCGTGAGCCGGCACTCGGTGCGGTCGTCGCTGAGGATCTGACCGCCATTGGTATGGATGAATGATCCCCACGACCATGCGGCCGGTTCGATGGAGGTTCCCCATTTATCCTGACCGACCAAGGCCTTGCAAACCTCGCGGTACTGGTCCCACGTCCACTCGGGGCTCGGGAGCTCGACACCCGCGTCCGCGAAGAAGTCGGTGTTGAGGTAGACGAGGTGAGCGCTGATATCCTTGGGCAACCCGTGGACCGCGCCGCCGACCTTGCAGCCTTCGACCGCGGCCGGCCAGTAGACCCCGAGATCGAGCTGATCGGCGGCGATGCGCTCGTCCAGGTTGGCGAGGGCGTCCCGTGAGCCGAAGGCTTCGAACTGCCCGGTGTTCATCATCATCAGGTCGGGCGGCGTGCCGCCCGCGATCATCCGCTGCAGCTGGTCGCGGCCCCACGGCCCGCCGTCGACGATGTTGATGAATTCGACCGTCACCCCTGGATGGGATTCGGTGTACCGGGCCGCCAACTCCTGCATTGCCTGGAATTCCGGCTCGCCCACCCAGACCGTGACTTGCAGATTGACGCTCGCCTGCCTCATGATCGCCGGGGCGCCGAACGACGACTGAGGACGGGCTTGAGCCGAGCCGCCGAGCAGCGTGCCGGCGGCCGGGACGGCGAGGCTCGCCGCGCCCGCCTTGATCAGGTCGCGTCGAGACGGTCGTGACGAAAGACGCCTGGTTGCCTCTTGCTTCGGTTGGTTTGCTGACATGTCGTTCCTCCTAGGTGAGATTGAACGGCTCTCTGATTCGCTCGCCCCATTTGCTGACGCTTCGCACCTCCTCTCTCTGGACGCGATATCGAGCACGACTCCAGCCGAGAGACCCGGTATCGCGTGATCAGTTACCGACCGCCCATGCCGGAAATCGTGATTCCGCGGACGAAATATTTCTGGAACGCGAAGAATACGGTGAACACTGGTACCGTCATCATGACGGCATAGGCCATCGTGAGGTTGAACAGGACCTGATATTGATCGCGGAAGAGACGGATGCCCAGCGCCAGGGTCCAGTTGTCCCGGGTGTGGAGGTAGACCAGCGGCGCAATGAAGTCATTCCAGTGATGGAGGATCGAGAGGATGGCAACGGTGGCCAGGGCTGGTCCGGCGAGTGGCATCGCCACGGTCCACCAGATGCGAAAGAACCCGGCCCCATCCAGCTTGGCGGCATCCTCGAGATCGGTCGGCAATCCCCTGAAGAATTGACGCAGCAGGAAGATATAGAAGGGAGCCCCGCCGAAGAAGGCGGGAACGATGAGGGGATACAGCGTGTTGATCCACCCGAGCTCGCGGAACAGCACGAACTGGGGGATGAGGGTCACCATATATGGCAGCATCAAGCTGCTCAACATCAGCATGAACAGGAAGTCGCGACCGGGGAAACGCGTCCGCGCGAACCCATAGGCCGCCAGCGACGCGGTGAGGATGCCGCCGACGAGTGTGAGCGTCGTAACAATCATCGTGTTCGCGAAGAACGTCATCGCCTCGACCGTTTCAACGGCGGTGAGGTAATTCCGCCACACGGCCGGGTTCGGTATCCACTCGATCGGGTACGCGAACTCTCGTCCTCGTGCCTTGAGCGACGTGGAGACCATGTAGAGCAGGGGCAGCAACGACACCGCCGCGACGGCGAACAGGATGAGGTGGACCACGACCGCGCGGCGTTTCCGGGGGACGACGAGGGACCTCGATCTGGCCGTCGTATCGTCCGCGGCATGGTCCTGCATCAGTGGTCGCTGTCCCTGCAGGTTCTTGACCTCCGGCGAAACGTGGGTATCCACAGTCGCTCTCCTTCCCGGCGGAACGTGCGCCTTCTGATCACGGTTGCGTCGCGGGTTCGCCGGTCGGTCCGGCGCGGGAGACCTAGTCGCGGTCGCCTTCGTAGTAGACCCAGCGCCGGGCGAGTGAAAACTGGATGATGGTCAGGGTGATGACGATGAGGAAGAGCACCCACGCCAGCAGCGAGGCATACCCCATGTTGAACTCCTCGAACCCATGCCGGTAGATCAGCAAACCCATCATCATCGAGGACGTCCCGGGCCCGCCGCCCGTCATCAGGTAGACAGGCGTGAATACCTGAAAGGCGCCGATGAGGCCAATCACCAGGTTGAAAAAAATGGTCGGCGTCAGCAGCGGAACGGTGATGTTGAGCAGTTTGGAAAACGGAGTCGCCCCGTCGAGATCCGCCGCTTCGTAGAGTGACTGGGGAATATCCTGCAGACCGGCGAGAAAGATAATCATGGCGCCGCCAAAGGCCCAGACGGCAATGGCGATGAGGGCTGGCTTGACCAGGTTGACATCCCAGAGCCAGCGCTGGGGCGGGATGCCGAACAACCCGATGCCCGCGTTCGCCAAACCCTGGGTCGGGCTGAATATGAAGAACCACAGCATCGCGCTGGCGACCACCGGGGTCTGCGATGGCAGGAAGATCAGTGACCGGTACAGATTGGTTCCACGGATATTGAGATTGAGGAGCAGCGCCACACCCAGGGCAATGAGGAGTTGCAGTGGAACCGAGACAACCGTGTAGATGAACGTGTTCCAGAGCGCGGTGCGGAATAACTGGTCTTCGAGCAGAAATCTGAAATTGGCCAGCCCGACCCAGCGTGGCGGGGTAATGAGTTCCCAGCTGTTAAAGGTCAACCAAGCGGAATAGACCATCGGACCGGCGGTAAAGATGAGGAATCCGAGGAACCACGGCAGGATCGCCACGTACCCATTGATTGCTTCGCGCCGGCGCAGCGGGGACATTCCCTTGTGGCTGGATGATGCGGGAGCATGACCAATCGTTTGCACTGCCATTGCGCTCGTCCAATCCTTCGCCGCTCGTCCCTGGGGCGCATTTCCGCCGGATCGAGCCAGGGTGTAGCGGACGGGAGCATATGCTACGCGCGTTCAGGCTGCAAAGGGCCGGGCCAACTTCGTTTGTCGAGTGGTGCCTGAGGCAGCCCGGTCGCGGCACGTCCGGTCCGTCCGCCGGACTGCTGTGAAAACGATTACCATTCTACCAACGGCCCGAAACGCTGTCAACATGCTGCCCTCGCGCGAATCGTCCGGGACTGGCGGACCGTCTTGACGTCGGCGTGGCGAGTTGCTAGAGTCGGTCAGCCGTGAGAACGATTTCATGTCGACGCCCGATCCATGGCGGGGCGACGGGCGACGACAGCACGGGGAGAGGGACGATGAAAGCGCGACTCGGGTTGCTCCTCTGGATCGCCGCCCTGCCGATGGTGGGGCCACTGCTGACGGCCAGCGCCACCGCGCGGGAGGGGACACCGCCGGCCTCGCCCATCGCCTCGCCCGTGGCCTCCCCGGTGGCCGGCGCGGGGAGTGCCGCGCCGGTGCGCCTGGTGGCACAGCTCACCGGAGCGGCGTCGATCAATGAGACGGACGCCAACTACGGCGTCTCCGGGACCGACCTTGGCCACACCTTCGAGCACAACGGCTCCCTCTACATGGTCTTCGGCGACACCTTCGGGGCCTTCAAGAGCGACTGGCGCAGCAACGTCGCCGCGGTCATCAGCGACGACGACCCGAGTGACGGGCTGACTTTCGACCGGATGATCACTGATCAACCGGGGCACGCCAAGGCGCTGATCCCGCAGGAGGCGGTCGAGGGCGTCGAGGTGACGATCATCCCGACCTACGGTGTGTCGGTCGAGACCGCCACCGGGCCGCGGATGGTGCTCCACTACATGGCCGTCCAGGAATGGGGCGAGCCAGGTCGGTGGGACCTCAACCACTCCGGCCTCGCCTACTCCGACGACGACGGCGAGACGTGGACGGTCGACCCGGCGGCGACCTGGCCGGCCGACAGCAACTTCGGACAGGTGGCGATCGAGAAGGTGGGCGAGCACGCCTACCTCTTCGGGATCCCCGGCGGCCGCTTCGGCGGCGTGGCGCTCGCCCGCGTCGCGCAGCAAGACATCCTGGACATGGGCGCCTACGAGTACTGGGATGGTCAGACGTGGGTGCGCGGCGACGCCACCGCAGCGGCGACGGTCGTCCCCGCCCCGGCCGGTGAGCTCTCGGTGCGCTGGAACGAGCACTACCAAACATGGATCATGATGTACCTGAACGAGGACAAGTACGCGATCGTGCTGCGCACCGCCGACTGCCTGGCCGGTCCCTGGAGCGAGGAGACCACGGTCGTCACCGGCGCGGAATACGCGCAGCTCTATTCGCCCTACATGCCGCCCCGCTGGAACGACGGCCCGGAGATCTATTTCTCGATGTCGATCTTCAACGCCTACCAGGTCCTCTGGATGCAGACCAGCCTCACCGGCACCTCACCCTCCACCGCCGAGCCACAATGCGTGGCGCCGGAGTAAGTGGTGCATGATCAGAGAGCGGATCAAGGCTCCCGCCGCAGTACCCAGGGAATGCGGTCGTAGTGCTGATCGAAGCTGACGAGGCTGTCCCATCCCGCTCGCTCAATGTGGGCGACATTGAGGGCATCAACGAAGTCGATGTTGGTCTCCGCGTAAAGATCCAGGGCGCGCCGATACAGCGCCACGTGCGGGATCCTCTATCCCGCGCAAGTCGAACTCCTCGGTGAGAAATGCGCGAATCTCGGTGCGGGAGCGATGGTAGAGCCGCTTCGACGAGAGCACCTGAACTGTTTCGACGAGCACGCCTTCGATGATCGTGGCCGTTCGTTCCCCAGCGTCGACTTCCTCAAGGAATCGACTGGCTCGCTCAGCCTGCTCCGGCTGGTCTCGAGCCAGAACCCGGACGAGGATGTTCGTGTCGATCAGCTCCATCGCCTAGTCCAGCCCTTCGCGGGCAGCATGTTCCGCATGCTCGTCATGAGCGATCTCCTCGACCTCCTTCCATGAGCGGGGAGGATCCAGAGCTGGCACGGATTGATAGAAGGCGGCCAGGTTGGAACGGTATGGCTCGATGAGGACGCTATCACCCTCGACACGGAACCGCACGCGATCCTTCGGCTTCAGACCAAGGCGCTCACGCACCTCGACCGGGATCGTGACCTGGCCCTTCTGACTCATACTGCTCGTCATGGTTCGCAACCCGGAACTCCTTTGGTACAACGTGCTTCGAGTGGTTGTACCACAAGCGTTTGGCCGTACCAAGCCACGGCGCGAGTTTGTTCATCAGGCATGCGGCGTGTCACCGAAGAAGGTCGTGCCGGGTTTGAGGTGGGCGCGGGCGACATCCTCGTTCAGCGTCAGGCCGTGGCCGGGTCGCGTGTTCAGCGTGATGAAGCCGTCGCGGATCAGCGGCTCGCCGTCGACCAGATCGTCCCACCAGAGCACGTCGTGGGCGTGGAACTCCATGACCAGGAAGTTGGTCATCGCCGCGCAGACATGGGCGGCGGCGACGGTGCCGACCGGGCTGGCAACGTTGTGCGGGGCCACCGGCATGTAGTAGGTGTCGGCGTGGTCGGCGACTTTCTTTGCCTCCATCAGACCGCCCATCTTGGGGATGTCGGGCGAGACGATCTCGACCGCCTGTTTCTCGATCAGGTCACGGTAGCCGTGCTTGCGGTAGAGGTTCTCGCCGGTGCAGATCGGCGTGCTCGTCGCCTGTGAGACCTTCAACTGGGCGTCGATGTTCTCGGGTGGTACCGGGTCCTCCAGCCAGAGCAGGTGATAGGGCTCCAGGGCGCGGGCGAGGCGGATCGCGTCGGGCACCGCGTATTTCCAGTGGCAATCCATCGCCAGCATGATATCTGGCCCGACTGCCTCGCGAATCGCCTCGGTGACGCTGACCATCCACCGCAGCTC
>JACDBO010000030.1 GCA_013694885.1 Chloroflexia bacterium
GAACCAGCGCGCGGTATTTCCCTTCGTCCCGCCTTAGCTGCCCTTCCGCCAGGGTTTGCGAGGTTACGTCGCGTGCGGTGATGACGAATCCTGCGACCTCGGGGTCCGACAGGCAATTGACGGCGGCGACATCCAACCACCGCGCGGTTCCGTCGCGGTGTTGGACACAGAGTCGAAACCGCTCCGTCGCTCCGGGGCGTGCGTGAAGCTCCTGGAGATGCGTGGCGGAGCCGCCCGTCTCAATCGGATGGTCGATCACACCCGCAGGTTTGCCAACAAGCTCCTCGGGCCCAAACCCTACCACCGGCACCCAAGCATGATTGGCGTAACGCCACATCAGATTCGCGTCGATGACGGCTATGCAGTCTGGCCCGTGGTCAAGATGGGGAGCGGTGAAGAACTCGTTGCCCGCTGGCAAACCGATGACTCCCCCCGGGCGTGCTTCTCCGTTGAGCTGTCCTTCCGCCGCACCTGTCACCGGGACACTCGCTCTCAGTTCCGGAATGTGCATAGAGCGGCGCAAGGCACGTTCAATTTGACTCCGCGGTTTCCCGCCTGCCAATGACATGGTGGAATCTGGTACCACGGGCCGCCGTCATCGAAACGGGCGGCAACGACAACGCCACTCACTGGTGATGTTATAGGTATCAGGCTGCACGACATACCCGCATTCTTCGAGTGGGAATTCTCTCGTCACAGGTAGTACGGAAGTCATGGCAGGCTGGCCTACGCGGCACTACTCGGGACCTGCGAAGCCCCTCGGATGCATTATCAATGATCGGCACAGCGAGTTTGTGCCGACATTGCGCAATGCGCCTACACCTTTGACCGACTCAGCGAATCCCCCACACATTAGCACGCAACCGCCGGAGCGCGTTCGATTTCTTTGCGATGCTAGAGTTCGAAACCGACCGCGCGCAGGAACGCGAGCGCGATCACAGCGTGGCCTTCAATATTTGGATGCACGCGATCGTCAGCCCATGCGGCCGGCTCAGACGAATTCAGCGCCGAGTCGAACGCTTCCTGGGTGCGCACATTCACAGCGTCCAACTCAGCGGCAATCTCCCGCGCGGCCAACCCATACTCATCCATCCGTGCTCGCATCGGATCGGCACGATCCGGCTCGATGAGATACGGCTCCATCACGATCAACCGGCACCCGCTCTCCGCGCGCGCGCGCATCAGGAGGGTGCGCAGGGTGGCGCGATATTCGGGTAGCGGCACCGCCTCATGAGCATTATCGCCGAACGCGCGCCAGACATCGTTGATCCCGATCTTGACCGAGAGCCAATCGGGTTTCAGCCCAATTGCATCTTCGTCCCAGCGCGCCGCGAGGTGGCGAACGGTGTCACCCGCGAAACCACGGTTCACGATGGTGAGCCGCCGGTCTGGATACGCGCCCAGGAGAATGGCGCGTACCAACCCGACGTATCCTCTGCCATAAGGCGACGCCTCAGCGCGTCGCCCGGCATCCGTGATGCTGTCGCCAATGAACACAATGGTCTGACCGGATTCAAAGAGCATTCGCGCATCCCCGATTTTTCACCACGTAGGTGTACGCCGCGGGTAAGGGTATGCCGGATTGATTGACGACGCTAAACCCGCGCGGCGAACTTGCCGCGAAGCACACCATCACCTATGCTGCGCACAGCGATTCGGTTCCGTCGTCTCCCCCGCCCAGGTGCTGCAAGTTCGACGTTCTATGGCGTACGTCCGCAGTTCGTGTGGCATGTCCTATCGAGCTGGGCGTCTGACCACCCGTCCATTCGTTGCGGGGATCCCGTCCGTTCGCGCGATTCAACCATGCAGCGTCATCCAACAAACGCCAACCGACGCGCCACTCATCGAGCTCTTTCCGCGTCGCTATCGTCTCGGCGATTGGCGGGGAGTCGAGTTCGTATGCGCTTCCGTTGGAGAGAAGGGTGCCGGCTGTGACGCAACGTTGGTCGGCACCTGAACCACCCTCATCGCGCTGGACGAGCGCCCGCGATCGCGGATCCCGTGGTCGAGAGCGAGCGGCCCGTACCTCAGAACCAGTTGTGGGCGCGCTGGACAACGCCTCGCCATCCGACCGAGCGGGTGAGCCACAAACGACCGCGCCAGCCCGTCGCCGATTGAGCGCTGGGGAACGCGACGCTATTCGACGCTGGCGCTCCCCACGTGAAATCGACACGGGAGCACCCACCGACGAGCAACGTCCCAACGCGACGGCTCGATCGGCCACCAAGTCGGACCTTCGAGACCTTCCCGATCTGCCGGACGTTTTCGAGGACGATCCGGCAACGGGGTCACGGCACCGCCGGGGTGCCCTCGGTAATCGAGCCCTCATTCTCGGTGGCCTCCTCTTCCTCGGCATGGCCGTTTTGATCCTGCCGGCAATGGCATCTTTCCCCGGATTCGGGATCAGCGATGACCCGACCGCGACGCCGATGCAGCTCATTACTCCGACCGATACCGCCGGCAACCGCGCCGTGTCAGGATCACCTGAGGCGAACCAGCCAGTCGCCGCGACGGAGAGTCGCGGCACCGTCTGCGTCGATGCCGGCCACGGCGGCTGGGATATGGGATTCCAGCGACCATCGACCGGTCGCGCGCCACAGATGGACGAGGCGGCCGTCAACCTCGGTATGGCCTGGATGCTCAAGGAACGACTGCAGGCCGAAGGGTTCACGGTCGTTATGACGCGTGCCGCCGGCAGCGCCGTCAACGCGTTCAATGAGGACGTCAACGGCGACGGCCAGACCCTCCAGGTTGGCTCGGATGGACGCGTCACCGAAGCGAGTCAGCAGGCCGCCCTTCGCGACGAATTGCAGGCACGCATCAACATTTGCAACGAGGCGAATGCCGAGGTTCTCATCTCGCTGCACGTCAACGGCTTTGGCGATTCCCTGGTGCGCGGCTACGAAGTGCTTTACACGAACGAGCGCCCCTTCGGGCAGCAGAGTTTTGATCTGGCAACGTATATCGACCGGGAGCTCAACGCCCACTTCAACCAGGTCGGCTTCCAGACCGACGGGCGAGGCGTCAAACGCGACACCGACCTGCAGGTTCAAAAACACGCCTTTGGATCGGAACGACACCTGATCATGACCGGTCCCGCCGTGGACGGTCCAATCGGGCAGATCGCGCCGAGTGAGATGCCAGGTGTGGTGGTCGAACCGGTCTTCATCTCCAATGACGACGACGCCGCTTTCCTCGCAACCGCCGAGAACCAGGCCGTCATCGTTGATGCGTACGCCGCTGGGATTCTGCAATACTTCATCTCGCACCCGGCGGAGTCGTAAAGGGCGGTGTGCGCGCGCCGCCCGTTATCAGCGTCATGATTCCGAGCTGATCGCTTGTCGTTGACACAGGAGTGTTCTTTGCCTGAATTCACCATCCCCGACCACATGAGCCGTCTCGCAACTCAAGCACGCGAGGCGCTGGTCAATCGCCGCCTTGACCGCCGCGCCCTCATCGCTGGCGGCGCGGTCGCCGGCGCTACCGTCCTTGGCGTCGCCGGCGCCACCATGCTGAACGAAGAGACCCCGCCACCTGACTCATCATCGGACACGGGTGTTCCCAGCCCCACGGCATCGACCGGCGGATCCCCAGGCGCGGAGCAAAACGCCGCGGACGCACTCCCGGTGGGCATGGTCCTCGTCACGTCACCGCGCCTGCCGCTATGGGGCGTGAGCGCGGATCAGGCAGCGATGCTGACGCGGAACGGCGCGCGCGATTGGAGCGAGGTCGGTGCCCCGATCACCTTGCCGGTCCGACCGGTGGCGCTGAATGAGATGGTGCCAGACGGCATGGAGCCCGCGGAAACCTTCACCGATTACGAGGCGCTCGTCGCCGGGTTAGACTCGGAACGCGGCGGCGTGGCCCTCATTCCGATCGAGCAGGTGGATTTCCGTGTCAATACCCTCAGTATCGATGGGGTGGATCCGTTGGTGACCGCTGAGGGAAATGAAACGACCTTCCGCGTGGCCATCGCCGGCGACATGATCCCCGGCCGCAACGTCGCGGCCCATATCAGGCGGTATGGCGACTATACGTTTCCGTACCACAAGGTGAGTCAATTTCTCAAATCCTTCGATCTGACCGTCGGGAACCTGGAGATTATCCTCTCGGACACGATCCCGCCGCCCGAAGAGTCCAATCCATTTACCCTCGATTTCGTCTGCGATCCGGCCGTGATCGAAGGGCTCATCCAGTCCGGGTTCGACGCCGTGAGTCTGGCGAACAACCACACGGTCTACAACCAGGCGTATGGAATCGACGCATTCCTGGGCACGATCGGGTTCCTTGACGACGCCGAAATCCCCTATTTCGGAGCAGGTCTTGACCTCGACGCCGCCCGCGCCGCGTACATCACGGAAATTGGTGGCACCTCGATCGCATTCATCGGGATTGACGGTGTCACCGCCAACCCTCTGCACCAGGACGACGGGGAAGCTGTCGTCCCGGTTGACGTCTCCGCCACCGCGGACGCCGCTGGCACGAACCCGTTCAACCCGGACTACTTCGTGGCCGACATCCGCGCGCTTGCCGCAGAGCATGACATCGTCATCCCGTTTTTTCACATGGGACGTCAGTACCAAGGTGTGCCACCGGACTGGGCAATCCAGGCTGCCCACGACTGCATCGACGCGGGCGCGACGGCAGTCATCAGTAGCCACCCGCACACGATCCAGGGCATGGAACTCTATAACGGCAAGCCGATTGTCTATGGTCTCGGCAACTTTATCTATGACCAGATGTTCAGCGTCGAGACGCGGACCGGGGAGGTGCTCGCCCTGACGTTCAAGGGAAACCAGCTGATTGGGTTGCGCGTCCACGGCATCGAGATCGAGGACTTCACCCAACCCCGCTTGATGGGCACCGGCGAGCAAGCCGCCTTCATGACCCGCTTCTGGCGCTCCACAGATCGGATCGCCGGCAAGGCGTAGAGGGAGAGAGCCGCCATCGAGCAGCGCGTGCGGCCAGGCAAGACTGCCGGAGCTCGCAAACAGGTCCATTGGCTCGCGTCGTTAGTATTGGCGCTGCCGCGAAGTCTTATCGACACTCAACTTAGCATCAGGCCAGTGTTCGAGAAATCGCTGCAAACGTGGTAGGCCATCCGCACTCGCCATTACCCGTCGATTCAAGTTCGCATACGATGATAGTCGCTCAAAGCGGTAAAGATGTGGCACGATTAGGTTAGGCCGTTGCGATGAATCAAGCGGCGCAGCACCTAGAACCACCAAGAAATTGATGAAATCCTACCTAAGTGGCGAATCCGACCAAAGCGCTGTTCGTCACGTCGTCCTTCGTTACCCCGTCACAGATCATAGTTGTGTTCGTAGGAGTTTCGCGAATGGATGAGACGCTTCACGTAACCGGACGTAATCACTTCGAAGCTGATGTAAGCGACGTAGTATTGAACGAGCAGAGGGATGTGCGTCTAGTCTTCCGGCCGAAACTAGTTCGCCACGACGATGCTCCGGAATCGAAGCTCAATGGTCGTCCAGTAAGGCAGAAGCGCCACAAGCGAGACGCTCCATGGCGGGACCTGGAATAATCGTTCAACGTCCGAGCAGTGAAGGCAGGAGAGGAAGTTCAGACATAGCTGGACACTGATACACTGTTCAAGCACTTCGAGGAACTGAAAAAACTCTACGGCCTGCCGCTCGACTGGTTCTCTAATACGGAATTTGGGTAATCAGTAGTGGAATGTCCTTACCCCGGCGATGCGACGGCTTCGCCGTCGAGCGCTTCGCGCGGGGATTCTTCGGCTGCGGCCTCAGAATGACGGCGGGGAGTGTTCCATCACTGTTCAACCGAAGTCCGGTTAAAATGTCCAAGGATTATGTCGTTCTCGAAAAGGATAGCGTCTTTGTTACTACGGGGCGCGAGAAGGAACTACTTGACCAGTTTGTCCATCGCGAAGGGGATACGATTTGGGATTTCCTTGATGAGCTCAAGCCTGGATTAGTGGAGACCGTCGCGCTTCATAAGCAGCATGCCGTCCGCTAAAAAGCGGTCGAAGAATTGGACACGCACCTCCGCGATGCTGATTGGGATGAGAATCAGTGGCAAGCGTTCTTTCAGAGTAACGAATGGATATTTGGTCACAATCTCATCTTTCAGTTTGTAACTAACCTCGTAAATCAGGGGCATGTTGGGGGCACAACACTCTCTGGAAAGGGTGCACAGCGAACAGACATGGTAGTCAACACAGAAGCAACTGCCCGGTTCACTGTGCTGGTCGATATCAAGCGTTCCGATACAAATTTGCTGGGCAAAATCTATCGAAACAAGGTGTTCTCGCTAGGTGAAGATGTCATTGGCGGTGCGTCGCAACTTCAGTCATATTGCCGCACCTGGGTTACTGAGGGATCAAGACAAGAAGAGAATGCCGCAGAGCTTCAAGAAGCTGGTATCAGCACCTATGAGCCCCGTGGAATCCTTGTGGTTGGAAACCTTGAGGAGCTGGACCACCCAAACAAGCGTGCAACCTTCGAGCTGTATCGCCGCAATCTTCACAACCCAGAAATTATCACCTACGACGAATTATTGGAACGCGCACGTTTCACTCTTCGTCTTGAAGACCCAAATTGATATCCAAAAACAGTCCATGAATGGCGAGCGCCGCGTCTGGGCATCTCAATAGGGCTACTCGCATCCTTGAACGAGCACGGCGATGGTCTTTGGCAGGTTCAAGCGGTGCTCAAAGCATTCAAAGAATCACTTGACGCTCATCCGCCCGTGCCCTACAACGTCGGTTCTGCATCTGCGTTGCAGCGACGGCATGCGACCTTTGCGAACAAGGACGTTCGATTGATGTCGGTCTCCTCACAGCCAGCCGAAACGTCGCCACGAAACGCCAACGAGCGACCCGTATTGACGATGCGCGGCATCACGAAGACGTTCCCCGGTGTGACGGCGCTGGCGAGTGTCGATCTGGATGCCTGGCCCGGTGAGGTTCATGCGCTGGTCGGCGAGAACGGGGCGGGCAAGTCGACGCTGATGAAGGTGCTGGCTGGGGTCTACCAGCCGGACCAAGGGGAGGTCCGCCTCGACGGGGAGCGGGTGCGGTTTCACCACCCACGCGAGGCGCAGGAGCGGGGCGTCAGTATCATCCACCAGGAGTTCAACCTGCTGCCGGCGCGGACGGTCGCCCAGAACATTTTTCTTGGACGGGAGCCGAGGCGTGCTGGGCTCGTCGACCAGCGGGCGATGGAGCGGGCGACGGCGGAGATTTTGGCGCGGCTCGGCGTCGAGCGCTCGATCTCGCCGCGCGCGCTGATCGACCGCCTCTCGATCGCGCAGCGGCAGACCGTGGAGATCGCCAAGGCACTCTCGTTCGATGCCCGCATCCTCGTCATGGACGAGCCGACCGCCGCGCTCTCGCCGCACGAAGTCGAGGCGCTCTTCGCCAGAGTGCGCGCGCTCCAGAAGCGGGGGATCGCGCTGCTCTACGTCTCCCACCGCCTCGAAGAGGTGATAGCGATCACCCAACGGGTGACGGTGCTCAAGGATGGCGAGCGGGTCGACACCGTACCCACGGCGGAGACGACCCCCGACCGGCTGATCGCCATGATGGTCGGCCGCGACCTCGACCACTACTACCCTGAGCGGAGTGAGCGCACCGGCGTGCCCATGCTCGAGATCCGCAGCGGCGGCAACGACCGGCTCCGCGACATCGACCTGACGGTGCATCGGGGCGAGATCGTCGGTATCGGCGGTCTGGAGGGTGCTGGTCGCACCGAGCTGGCGCGGGCGATCTTCGGGGTCGAGCCGTTCACCCACGGCACAATGACCCTGGCGAGTCGGCCAGTGCGCATCACCTCGCCGCGGCAGGCGATCCGCGCCGGCATCGGGTTCCTGACCGAGGACCGCAAGGGCGAGGGGCTCGTCCTCATCCAGACGATCCGGGACAATGCCCTCCTCGCCTTCCGCTCGGCGCGGCGAACCACTCGCCTGCGCCAGGCACTGGGGGACGAGGCGCGCAAGGTCGACCTGCGGGCGGCGAGCCTCGACCAGGAGGTACGCCTCCTCAGTGGCGGCAATCAACAGAAAGTGGTGCTGATGAAATGGTTGTCCACCCGGGCCGAACTGTTGATCTTCGACGAACCAACCCGCGGCATCGACATCGGCGCCAAGGCCGGTATCTATGACCTGATGCGGGAGCTGGCCGGCAACGGCGCCGCGATTCTCATGATCTCGTCCGAGCTGCCGGAGGTGATCGGCCTGAGCGACCGAATCGTGGTCATGCGCGATGGGGCCATCGCCGGCGAGCTCCCCGGCGGCAGCGACGAGGCAACGATCATGACCCTCGCCACCGGCGAGCGGGATGCCCTCGTCGCGGGATCGGCGGCATGAGCGTGGTGACCGCCAGTGACCGCACGCTCCCCGCGCGATGGGCCGGACTCCCCTCCTCTGGAACGTGGGCGATCTACGGTGTGCTCCTCCTCGTCCTCGCCGTGAGCTGGACGCTGATCCTCGCCACCGGCGGCAATATCAACCTCACCAACACGCTCGTGCGTTCGGTCGCGCTCGGCATCGTCGCCGTTGGCCAGACGTTCGTCATCCTCGGTGGGTCACTCGACCTCTCGGTCGCCTACCAGGTCAGCGTCACCGCCATCACCGCCTCCGTCGTCATGGACGGCCGGCCGGATCGGGTCTGGCTCGGTGTGCTGGCCGTGCTCGGCGTCGGTGTGGCGATCGGCCTTGCCAACGGGTTGATCATCACTGTCCTCCACGTCAACGCCTTTATCGCCACGCTCGGCATGTCGCTGATCCTGCGCGGCGGGCTCAACGCCGGATTCGACAACTTCGCGGGGGCGGTACCCCGCGAGTTCGAGTGGTTCGGCTATGGCGACGCGGGCCCGGTCCCATACTCGGTGCTGGTCCTGATCGCGCTCGTCGTCGCCGGCTGGTTCGTGTTGCGGTTCACCCGGTTCGGGCACCATCTCTACGCGGTCGGCGAGAGCGAGGATACGGCCCGCCTCTCCGGCGTCCGCTCGGCGCGCGTCATCATCGGCGCCCACGTCCTGTGCAGCCTGACGGCCGTGCTGACCGGCCTGTTCATCGTCAGCCGCCTGCGCGCCGGGGCGCCGTGGGTCGGGCCGGACGGCAACTATGACCTGGAGTCGATCGCTGCGGTTGTCCTCGGCGGCACCGCGCTCGCCGGTGGCCGCGGCGGCGTTCTCGGCACCTTCGCCGGAGTGGTGATCCTCGCCCTGCTCGACAACGCCTTCAACCAACTCGAAGTCAACGCCTTTCTCAAGGACGTCGTGCGCGGCGTCATCATCATCGCCGCCGTCGCCCTCTATGCCTTCCGGCAGCGGGACCCGATCCGATGAGCGCCAGGACCGCCCCGCCACCATCCAGGGAGCGATTCGGCACGGCGCCCACCGGCTCGCCGGGGCGGCGGATCGGCCGCGCCCTGCTCGGCACCGCTCCGATCTTCGTCATCCTCGCCGCGCTGCTGGTCTGGATCACGATCGAGAACCCGAACTTCACCGACCCTCCCCTCTTCCTGCTCTTCCTGCGGCGCGCGGCGCCGTTGATGGTTCTCGCCGCCGGCCAGCTCTTCGTGATCCTCGCTGGCGAGTTCGACCTCTCCGTCGGCGCGCTCATTACCCTGGTCGTCATCGTCGCCGCGCGGCTAATCGACGGCGAACCGGAACGGACGTGGCCGGTGATCGCGCTGCTCCTGCTGTTCGGCCTCGTCGTCGGGCTCGTCAACGGGCTGATAACCACCCGCCTCCATGTGCCCTCGTTCATCACCACGCTGGGGATGCTGTTGATCCTCGACGGCGCGACCTCCTACTGGACGGGCGGCTCGCCGCGCGGCGAGCTCCCCGAGAACTTCCGGCAGTGGGGTCGGCTTGGAATCGAGGACGTTCCGGTGCTGGGTCAATTGCCATACGCCGTGTTCGCCGTCCTCATCTTTGGTAGCATCGCGGTCCTGATCCTGCACTTCACGGCCTATGGTAAACAGGTCTACGCCACGGGTGGCAACCCCCGCGCGGCCTTCCTCTCCGGCGTCAACGTTTCGGCCGTGCGGACTGCCGCGTTCGTCCTCTCGGCCACGTCAGCGGTCATCGCCGGTATCCTGCTCGGTGGCTTCACCGGCGTCTCGCCGGATGCCGGCCAGGGTCGCGAGTTCCAGGCGATCTCGGCGGTCGTGCTCGGCGGCGCGGTACTCGGTGGCGGTCGTGGTGCGGTCGTACCGGCGATGGCTGGTGCGCTGACGCTGGAAGCGATCTTCACGCTGCTTAACATCCTCGGGCTGGAGAGCCCGCTCCAGTACGTGGTCCAGGGAGTCATCATCATCGTCGCCGTGGCCTTTGCGGCCTTCCGTCAGCGCACAGCCCGTTGAGCGACGCGCCGCAGGCGACCAGAATCAGAAAGGAGGACGCCGGAAGCATCATTCGACCCGTTCGCCGTCGCCGGGAGCCGGTTCGCCCCGTCCGGGCACCATGCTCCCGGTTCCGTGAGAGGACCAACCGTGATGAGACGACGCACCTTCGCCTCGTGGCGCGCATTCTCCATCCTGCTGACTCTGGCCGTCACCGCCGGCGCGTCGAGTATGGCCTCGGCGCAGACGCCCGCCTCGTCGTCACCGTTCTTCAACCAGGAGGAGTTCGAGCGCCAGCTCGCTCAGCGGAGCATCGAACCGGAGGGCCCTGCCGACGAACCCTGGATCCAGGCGATCCAGCCGGAGAACGTCGACACTGGCCAGTACGCGCAGCCAGCGCCGTGGCACGTCTGCTTCTCCAACGCCGGTGTCAACAACCCCTGGCGCGTCGTCGGCTGGACGACCATGCAGGCCGAAGTCGAGCTGCACCCGGAGATCGAGCGGTTCACCGCCGTCGACGCCGAGGGCGACGACAACAAGCAGATCTCCGACATCCAGGACCTGCTCGGCCAAGAGTGCGACGCGCTGATCGTCTCACCCAATACGACTGAGGCGCTGACCCCAGCGGTCGAGCAGGCGTGCGCCGCCAACATCCTGGTGATCGTCTTCGACCGCGGCGTCAACACTGACTGCCCGGTGACCTTTATCCACCCGATCGGTGGCTACGCCTTCGGCGCCGACGCCGCCGAGTTTCTGAGCGAGCAGGTGCCGGAGGGTGGCAACGTGCTCGCGCTGCGCATCCTCCCCGGTGTCGATGTGCTGGAAACGCGCTGGGCCGCCGCCGAGATCATCTTCAACCAGAACAACATCAATGTCGTCGGCGTTGAATTCAGCGAGGGCGACCGCGCCCGCGTCAAGTCGATCGTCACCGACTACATCACTCGGTTCGGCCAGATCGATGGTATCTGGATGGACGCCGGTCAGGACGCGGTGGCCGCGATCGAGGCGTTCGAGGACCTCGGACTCGACGTGCCGCCGATCACCGGCGAGGACCAGCAAGACTTCCTCCAGAAGTGGTCTGAGGACGACCTGACCGCCGTGGCGCCGACCTACCCGAACTTCCAGTGGCGGACACCGATCATCGCGGCGACGATGATTCTCTCCGGTCAGCAGGTGCCGGCCGAGTGGGTGCTGCCGCAGCCGGTCATCACCGCCGAGAACCTTGACCAGTACCTGCAACCCAACATGCCGCCGCAGCACTACGCCCTGTGCGGCTGCGAGAACATGCCGGGCTTCCCGGAGCGCTGGGGCGGCGATCCGGCCGGCTAGAGCAACCCTCACCACCCAACCCCCTCGCCCCGCGAGGGCAACGGGACCGGAACCGAGCCGTGCTCCCCCTCTCCCAGACATGGGAGAGGGGTGGCGCGAAAGCGCCGGGGTGAGGGCTCTTCTGTCAGCCGAACTGCTCGTGGCCGCGGAGTGCAGCATGCCGCCACCACCGCTCGGAGCTAACACGTGGATTTGGGTCTCACCGCTGACCGACGCGGCGCTGGACACGCTGGCGCCGAAGATTGCGACGTGGGGGTTCGACCTGATCGAACTGCCGGTCGAGACTCCTGGTGACTGGCACCCGGCTCGCACCGCGGCGCTGCTGGCGGAGCAGGGGCTCCGCGTCGGCGTCTGCGCAGTGATGGCACCCGGCCGCGACCTCACCACATCCGACCAGGCAATAATCGAGGCGACGCGGGACTACTTGCGCCACTGCGTCGAGGTCGCGGCCACGGTCGGCGCGAAAGTCGTTGGTGGTCCGATCTACGCGCCGACGGGCGTGGCCATGGTCCTGGAGCCGGACGAACGCAGGGTGGCCGTTGACCGAGTGGCTACAGGCCTGGCCCCGCTGCTGGATGAGGCACGTGCGGCTGGCGTTACGCTCGCGCTGGAGCCACTCAATCGCTATGAGACCAGTCTCTTTAACACGGTCTCCCAGGCCCTGGAGTTGGTTGAGCTTCTGAATCACCCGGCGCTCGGCCTGCTCCTCGACACCTTCCATCTGAACATTGAGGAGCGAGATCTGCCAACGGCGATCCGCACCGCCGGCCATCGTCTCGCTCATGTCCATGCCTGCGCCAATGACCGCGGTGCTCCCGGCCGCGACCACCTGGACTGGCCCGGGATCCGCGCCGCCCTGGCCGACATCGACTATCGCGGCGCGCTCACCATTGAATCGTTCAGTTCGGGGAATCGGAGCATCGCCACCGCGGCCTCGATCTGGCGACCGCTCGCGCGCACTCAGGACGAGATCGCCACCGAGGGTCTGCAGTTTCTACGGGACCTCTTCACTTCGTAGATGACTCGGTATATTCCGATGAAAACGGGGAAGCGAGCGAACACAAACGCCGCTACACTGCACGAAGGAGAACCCGCGACGGCGCACCCAGGCGGTGCGTGTCGTTCTGCGCACGCATGACGAGCATTGGAGGAACTTGACCGCCCATGTCGGAGAGCCAAACGGATCGCCCGCGGTTCGGGCGCCTCGGCAAACGGCCGCTCGCGGTCTACGGCGTCCTGGCTATCGGCGTCACGACGCTGCTTTTGCTGCTGGTCGTCATCTATTTCACCGCGTCGGAGCAGGACGCACCACCGCCGGTCTGCACGACCATCGACATTTCGCAGGCGGAAACAGCGATCTTGAACGGCGAGGTCGCGCGGGTCACGGTGGTTTACGACGACGAGGAGCAGACGCCGACGAGTCCTCGGTTCGGCCCCGTCCAGGCGCGCATCGAGTACACGAGCAACCAATGCGCCTACTTGCCACAGGGAGTCAGCGCCCGGAGCGGCATCTACGCCATGCTCGGACTCGTCGATTTCTACAACAGCAATATCGAGGGGCAGAGCGTCGCAATCGCCTACCAACGTGGCGCGGAGTTGCCCGTTGCGCTCTTCCAGACGCCGACACTCCCGCCAACGCCCACGAACCCGCCAACCGAGACGCCGATGCCGACCTCGACTCAGCTCCCCGCCACCCCGGTACCGACCCGCGAGCCGACAACGCCGCGCGTTTCCCCGGAAGCCATCGGTACGCCGGCTTCACCGATCCCGGCGACACCAATCCGCAGCGGATAAGCCGGAGGTCATCCCAGCCTCAGGTAGGACGGGCCGTCACCTTCCATCACTTCCTGGCACAGGCGAGATACCGAAATGCGAGGGTGGAGTGTAGCCGTTAAAGGCCGAACGCCGACGAGTTTCGCACTTGCGCGCGTCCCCCCTCGGCGTCCGTAGTTCAAATGGCTCCGGGTGTTACCCCGACTCCGTTGAACGTTCTTATACTGTACGGACATTGTGCCGAATTGTCAATGCCCTGGAGTATAAATTAACAATTGGAGCGGATACGGGCGTGGCTATCCGACTGCCGTGGGCGTCGGGACGACCGTCTCGCTGGTGGCCCGATCCCTCGCTTTTTGGCGCAATTGCTCCCGGATGCGCTCCAGCGGCCAGTCCGGGAACACGTACACCGGCAACCCCTCCTCCACCTGCATGTCGACGAGTCTGGGTTCAAAGACGGTGGCAACCTCTTCAAGGTCGTCCACATCGATCGTCGGGATCAGGTATATTCCCTCGGGATCTTCCCCTCGCACCACCTCGAACGTTGCCGCGGGGTAGTGCTCCAGGATTCGCTCACGCAGCTCGGCAACTGCGGCCTGAATGCGAGGATCACTTTCGTCGGCGGCAATGAGCTCGATGAACTCGTCTGCAATCATCGCGTTTGTCCTTCTTCGATCTGAGCAACGAACGTCCGCGCACGGGCAAGCAGCCGGGCAGCCTGGGGCCGACTTACCGAAGACCGTTGATAGTCAGCTCGTTCCCGCAACCGCAGCGCATGGCTCAGTACGTCACGGAGTTCAGCCGGATAGCGTTTCCGCCGGTTGACAAGGTGCCCGGCGAACTGCGCCTGGACGAATCCGTGACCCCATTCGCTCTGCGCTGCGCTCGGTCGTATGTCAGCATGATCAAGCGCCGCAACCGCTGCCTGGAAGCAGGCGTAGTACGCACGGTTGGCGACGTTTTTGTACCGCCCGTTGTCGAATTCACTTGTTGCCCTGCCAAACTCTCCCGTGCCTTTTCGAGCAGCGCCTCTCCCAACTCGGACATCCCCTCTTGCCCCCATCCTGATCAGTACAGCCAGATCTCACCGAGGTGTGGCGTCCCAGCGGAAGAAGCGGACGGCGAAGGCGAGGCAGACGACGAACGTCGCGGCCAGCACCACCAGATCGAGCCAGATCGCGTTGATGCCGCGGCCCAGCATCATCGGCGCACGCAGGGCGTCGACCAGATAGCTCAGCGGCAGCGCGCGGGTGATCGGTTGCAACCAACCGGGCGCGGTATCGATGCTGAAGAAGACCCCGGAGAGAAAGAGCATCGGGAACGTAATCAGGTTGGCGTAGCTGGCGGCTGTCTCCGTGTTGGGCGAGATCGCCGCCACCGCGTAGCCGATGCCGAGAAACGCCAACCCACCGATCAGCAGCACGCCGAGAATGAGCAGCGCGTTGCCTCGCACCGACAGCCCAAAGACGAGCGTCGCCAACCCGATCAGGATCGCACTGTTGATGACCGCGACGACGAGGCTGGAGAGGATGCGGGCAAGAATGAATTTCCAGAGCGGGAATGGTGTCACCTTGATCCGTCGCAAGATACCGCGCTCCCGAAACGAGACGAAGGTGGTCGAGAGGCCGATCACCCCTGAGTTCATCAGGCTCATCGCCAGGATACCGGGTACGAAGAAGTCAATGTAGGACAACTCGACGACCTCGACCGGCCGCTGCTCGATGGTCAGATTCGCCGATGCGCCCGATGATTCCAGCAGCACCTGTCGCACGGCAGCCATGGCGATCATCGCGTTCGGCCCGGCCGTCTCGCTGTAGAAGAGCTCGACCACCGGCGTGCCGCTCGCGTCCGGTTGGCTGAAGACGACCACCACGTCGCGTTCATCCTCCCGCAGGCGGCTCAGTTCCGCCGCTTGTTCACCGCTTGAGAGTTCGAACGCGCTGTTCCCCTCCAGGGCGCCCGTCAACCTCTGGCGCAGTTCCGAGTCGGTGCCGGTGACGCCGACGGCGAAGCTGTCGTTCACGCCACCACCGAAGATTGCGCCAAAGACGAGGATGAAGATCGCCGGGAAGGCGAGGTTCCAGAAGATCGCCTGCCGGTTCCGAAACGTCATCTTCAAGTTGGCGACGATCATCGGAATCATGAGTTTCGCTCCACGCGCGAGGTCTGAGGTCTGAGGACTGAGTCGGTAGGTTCCGTCGGTGAAAGTGGCCGGATTCAGGCATCAGGTGCGTCGCTCTCGCCCGAACGACGAAACCAGCGCCGCTTTCCGCGCACAACAGGTGTAGTTTCGTTGACGTCCTCATCCTCGCTCTCGGTTCCCTCTGTGCCCTCGTAGTGACGGCCAGTCAGGCTGAGAAAGACATCTTCCAGGCTGGCTCGGCTGCTGCCGAGGTCGGCCAGCGTGGCGCCCACCTTGCTGGCGAGATCGAGGAGACCGACGATCGTCGCCTGCGCGTCGCTCGTCCGCAGTTCCAGACGAGGTGACGCCCCGGTGATATGCTCGATTTTGAGGACTCCGGGAATCATGCGCAAGGAGGATTCGGGAAGCTGCCCGCCGGAGGTTGCCACCTGGACGACCGCCTCCATCCCCAGGTCGCGCGTGAGCGCCGCTGGCGAGTCGCAGGCGATGATCTCGCCACGATCCATGATCGCGACCCGGTCGCACAGGACTTCGGCCTCTTCCATGTAGTGGGTGGTCAACACCACCGTCGTACCCGCGGCACGCACACCCTCGATCGTGCGCCACAACGCGCGTCGCGCGTGCGGGTCCAGCCCGGTGGTTGGCTCGTCGAGGAACGTCACCTTCGGTTGGTTGACGAGTGCGAGGGCGATACTCAACCGCTGCTGCTGGCCACCGGAGAGCTCGTCCACGCGGGCATCACCTTTAGCCTGGAGATCGACAAGCCCCAGC
>JACDBO010000032.1 GCA_013694885.1 Chloroflexia bacterium
CCTCCAGGGTGGTGGTGCCATCGGGCAGTGTACATCGTCCTGGAAAGCGATCGACTCTGCCTCGTCTTCCTTGTCGGCGCGCACGAAGGGCTCTACGCCAAGGCAGAACGGCGGCTACGGGCGCTCCGTCCGCGGCGGCCCTGACCCCAAAGCTTCGCCCTCGCGGACAATCTGTTCGACATCCTGGCCGATCATGCTGAGAAAGAGTTGAGCCAGGGGCGCTGGTCTCGTGGCAACGAGGTTGCCGGGCGCGACCTACCCCCGATCAAGCAGCTCCAGGACCGGCGCGAAGGTTTCGATACCGCGCTCCGTGCTCGGATCCAGCCAGAGCTGAACATGGCTGATGCCCTCGGCGGCGTAGGCGTGGAACAACGCCGCCACTTCTTCGGGTGAGCCGGTCGCTGCCCGGCCGGCGAAGGCGTCGGCCACCCAATACTCACCGGGCCGACCATGCCCGGGAAGGGTGAGCATCACCGAGGCCGTGCGCCCGAGGGTGGCTGGGTCACGACCGACCTCCGCGCAGGCGGCATCGACCGTTGCGCTCGCAGGCGGCAGCGCCTTGGGCTCATTGACCCACTCCGCGTTCCATAGGTCGGCGTACCGCGCGGTGAGGCGCAGCATCCGAGGGCCAGACGTGCCGACAAGCAGCGGCGGGCCATGCCGGCGAGGGCCGCGCGGCCGCAGCTCGCAGTTCCGCGCGGCGTAGAATCGACCTTCGTAGTCGACGCCGCCATCGCGCAGGAGCGTGGCGATGATGTTGATCGCCTCCGCGAACCGGCTGACCCGATGGTCGTACGGAAACCCGAAGGCCTGGAACTCCGGCTCGTGCCACCCCGCGCCGAGTCCGAGGATGAGCCGGCCGCCGCTGATCTCGTCCACGGTATCGGCCATTTTGGCGAGGAGCGCCGGATTGCGATAGTTGGCGCACGTCACGAGCGGGGCAAGCTCGACGCGAGTCGTGGCGGCGGCCAGCGCCGCGAGGAGTGACCAGCACTCCCAGCCACCCATGGCGCCCTCCTGGTCGGGAAATCGCATCAGAATGTGGTCGGGTACCCAGAGGGAGTCGAAGCCAACCGCCTCCGCCCGGCGGGCGAGTGCCAGGAGGTCCGCCCATCCGGCCGTGTCGCCTCCCATCATCGCTTCGCCGATCGGCAGAAACAGCCCGATCTTGAGTGGACGGTTGTTCAGGTGAGAGACGCCGGGATCGAGACGTTCGGCCATGGCAGCTCGCTCCACGCGCAAGGCGACCTTGGATTGATTCTCCCACGGGCATGCGCGGTCAACGCGGTTGGGTGACCGTATCCTGGCGGCGCTGAACGCAATCGTCAATCGTGCGGACGCTCCCGCTCTCGCGCCAGATCCTACGTGTTGACGAAGAGGCTGCTGACGGATTCGCCGAGGTGGATGCGGCGGATCACCTCGGCGAGGAGTGGCGCGATGGAGAGGACGTGCAGGTGCGGCACCCGCTTCTCGGGCGGGATCGGGACCGTGTTCGTCGTCACGATCTCGGCGACATCGGGTTGCGCGCTCAACCGCGCGATCGCCGTGCCGGTGAAGAGCCCGGGGGTGCAGGCGATGGCGATGCGGCGGACGCGGCGCTCGCGCAGGCGGTCGAGCAGCTCCACGATCGAGCCGCCGGTGGCGATCTCGTCGTCGAGGATGATGACGTGCTTGCCGGCGACATCGCCGACGATGGTGTCGATCACCACCCGGTCGTCGGTCAGCCGCCGCTTGCTGCCGGCCGCGACCGGGAGTCCAAGCAGCCGCGCGAACTGCGTTGCCGACTTGGCGTTGCCGAGGTCGGGGGAGACGACGACTGTCTCGGTCAGGTCCCGTCCCCGGAAGTGGTCGGCGAGCACGTTGAGGGCGTTGAGGTGGTCGACGGGGACGCTGAAGAAGCCGTGGACCTGCGGGGCATGGAGTGCCATCGTCAGCACGCGGTTGGCGCCGGCGGTGGAGAGCAGGTCGGCGACGAGGCGGCCGCCGATGGCGATGCGCGGCGCGTCTTTCTTGTCGGAGCGGGCATAGGCGTAGTGGGGGATCACCGCGGTGATGTGGGCGGCCGAGGCGCCGCGTGCCGCGTCGAGCATCAGCAGCAGCTCCATCAGGTGCTCCTGCACCGGCGGCACGAGCGGCTGGATCAGAAAGACATCGCCCTGACGGCAGTTGGCGCGGAGCTGGACCTGGAGACAGTCGTTGCTGAAGCGGTGGATCGCGGTCGGCAGCAGCGGCAAGTCGAGCCACGTGCAGATCTCCGTCGCCAGCTCCTGGTGGGCGCCGCCGCTGAAAATACTGATCTCGCGCAGCGCGCGCCCCGCTTGTGCGATCTGCTCCGCTTGCATCGTGGTCTTCTCCCTCGCCGCGACCGTCACCATGTTCGGTCCCGTTCTTACCATACAGACAGGG
>JACDBO010000085.1 GCA_013694885.1 Chloroflexia bacterium
GTGAGGAGCTTTTCAGACGGACCGGGATCCAGATGCTGCCGTTCAACACGATCTATCAGCTCACCGCGCTCAAGCGCCTAAACCCGTCGCTGCTCGACCGTGCCCGGACGCTGCTGCTGATCCCCGAGCTGCTGCGCTACTTCCTTACCGGGGAGCGGCACAGTGAGCGGACGAACGCCTCGACAACGCAGCTCTTCAACCCGTTCCTCAACGACTGGGACACGTCGCTCCTCGACCGGCTGGACCTCCCCCGGCGGCTCTTCGCCGAGGTTGTCGCCCCAGGAACGGGCGTCGGTTCGCTGCTCTCGTCGGTCGGCGAAGAAATAGGGCTGCCCGGACTGCCAGTCATCGCCGTCGGCGAGCACGACACGGCCTCCGCGGTCGCCGCGGTACCGGCTGAGAACGACGACTTCGCCTACCTCAGCTGCGGCACCTGGTCGCTGCTCGGAACCGAGGTAGCCGCGCCGGTCATCACCGGGCGGGCGTTCGCCGAGAACGTCACCAACGAGATCGGCGTCGGACAGACGTTCCGTCTCCTCAAGAACATCACCGGACTCTGGCTTCTCCAGGAGTGCCGGCGGGTGTGGGCGCGACGAGGCGAAGCGCCGACCTACGAGCGCGAGCAGCGGCTGGCGAAGGACGCCGCTCCGTTCCGGTCCCTCATCGACCCGGATGCATCCATGTTCGTTGATCCGCCCGACATGCCGCGTCAGATTCAGACGTATTGTCGGGAGAGCGGCCAACCGGTGCCGGAGAAGGAAGGGGCCATCATCCGCTGCATCCTCGAGAGTTTGGCGCTCAAGAGCCGGCTGGTGCTGGAGAGCATCGAGGCTCTGGTCGAGAATCGGTTTGCCGGGCTGCACATGGTCGGCGGCGGGATCGGCAACCGCCTGCTCTGCCAGTACACGGCCGATGCGCTGGGCCGCCCGGTCTGGGCCGGTCCGCGGGAGGCGACGGCGATTGGCAACCTGCTCGTACAGTTGATCGCGGCCGGCCAGATCGCCGACCTGCGCTCCGCCCGCGCGCTTGTCCGGCAATCGTTTCCCGTCGAGGTCTATAAACCTGTCGCGACCGAGGCGGAGCGGTGGGAGCAAGCTCTAATGCGTTTCCGGCAGTTCATCGCGCTACCGAGCCGCGCGGAGCCCCGATCCACCACGCGCACTGAAAACGATGCAGACGGGTGACGGGATGTCGAGCACGGCGCCAGTCGGGGAAAGAGAGCCGGAGGCGGCGTCGCGGCGGAAGGTGACGACCGTGCCCGACGCCTGGTTGGCCGCGAGCAGCCACGTCCCGGTCGGGTCGAGCGCGAAGTTGCGGGGTGTCTGGCCGCCGGTGGGGACGTGGCCGACCGGTGTCAGCGCGCCGCTCTGCTCGTCGACGGACCAGATGGCGATGCTGTCGTGCCCCCGGTTCGAGCCATAGACGAAGCGGCCATCCGGCGCCACGACGACCTGGGCACACGTGTTCTCGCCGTGGAAGTCGTCGGGCAGGGCAGCGACCGACTGCCGCTCGGTGAGCGTGCCGCGCTGGGCGTCCCAGGCGTAGGTAGTCAGCGTCGAGTCGAGCTCGTTGATGACGTAGACGGTGCGGCCGTCGGGCGCAAAGGCGAAGTGGCGCGGTCCGGCGCCGGGCCGAGCAAGGGCCACGCCACCCTCCGCATCGTTCCGCGTGAGTTTGCCTGTGTTCGTGTCGAAGCGGTAGACGATGATCTGGTCGAGGCCGAGGTCGGTGGCGAGGACGAAGCTACCGTCCGGCGACGGCGCGATCATGTGCGCGTGGGGTCCGTCCTGCCGCTCCGTGTTCTGCCCTGTCGAACCGTCGTGCTGCACAACGCTCGTCGCCGGTTCCAGATGACCGTCGGCGGCGATGGGCAGCACCGCCAGCGTGCCGCTGCCGTAATTGGCGACCAGCACGAAGCGACCAGACGGGTCGAAACTAACGTAGCACGGCCCTGAACCATGCGACGACTGCCGGTTCAGGGCGTTTAACTCGCCCGTCCCGTCGTCGCGGGCAAAGGCGCCGACTTCGCCCTCGTCGGTCTCCCGCACCGCACAGACAAAGCGCCCGCCCGGCCCGACCGCCAGGAACGATGCATTGGCGACCTCCCGTACCGTCTGCACCGGCGTCAGCGCCCCGCTCGCGTCGTCGAAACTGGCGACCAGTATGCCCTCGGCGTCCCCCATAGGCGGCTGCGTATAGGTCCCGACATAGACGAACATGGCTATCCCTTCCCGCTAGCGCAAACCTCGCGATCGCCCGGCGGGTCTGCCACCTCCCGCATAGCCATGCGACCGTAGACGGCAGCAATCTCTACCTCGGGCGACCGCGGCCGCGATTCTACCGCGCTCCCTGCTCGTTCACCATCGTGCAGACGCGGGCAGATCGGCCAGCAGCGCTTGGGCTCGCTCGGCAATGCGCGTTGCGATGGTAGTGAGGAGCAGGTGGCCGCGCTCGGCGCTCGCGGTCGATTCCGGGTCATTCGATGCGTCGGCGGCGCCGGTGAAGAGGCCGATGTACTTGTGGTGGGTCTCCCGGCGCCGAGTCAGGTGTCGTGGCTCGGCGGCGTAATGCTCCGCAAGCGAGCGGTCGGTCTCCAGGGTCATGTCGAGGTCGACGAGGTCGGGACGGACTGCCATGAGCAGGGAGGTCTCGCCACCGGCGGCGTGCTCGTGGGGGTAATGGAGATCGGGGACCACCTCGCTGTCGGTGAGGAACAGCCACCGCGTTTCGGGATGCCGGGATTGAAACACCGCTCCGGCGGCGCGGATGGTGGGGAGGTAGACGTGCGGCGACCAGTGCCCGGCGACGACCACGATGACGCGAAAACCGCGCCGGCCCATCGCCTCGAAGATGTCAAGGAGCAGATCGTGAAACGTCGCCGGCCGGATCCAGAACATCGAGCCGGGGACGTGGTAGCGCTCGCCGTCCTCGATGCCGCCGGTCAGGTAGCTCCCGTCGGCCAAATCCTCCCGCTGGTCGGCGCCCCACCAGAGCGCGGGCACCACGACACCACCGGATTGGAGCGCCGCTGCCTCGCAGACCGCGTGTGCCTTGAGGCCGTCGAGACCGGTCGCATTGTGCTCGCCGTGCCACTCCAGCACGCCCAGCGGCAGATAGACAACCGGCGCTTTCGCCATCGCACTCGCACACTCCCACGGAAACATCTCCTCGAACCGTACCTTCGTCACGGCGCCAACCTCCCGGCATCACATTCACGTTGGCAGCGCACCACCAAACGAGGCAATCGTCATCGCCTACCGCACCGCTCGTTCGAGCTCTGTTCGGTGGCGGACCAGCCAGGCAGCGGAGCGGGCGCGCCAGGCGACTCCCCAGATGAGCGGGTCGGCGGTGGAGGACTCGGAGGTGATTTTTGTCTCGATAGCGTCGCTGGCGCAGCTGAGGAGGGCGACATCGATGATCCGGGTGACAAGCTTCGCCCGGTCCCAGGCGGGGAGCCCGTAGCCGTCGGTGAAGAGGCGGAGGTGACGGATTCGGTCCGGCGCAGGTGAGAGGCCCTGCCGGGCGGCAATGTCGTCGTCGTGGAGCTGGGCGTTGAGCCAGCCGGTGTGTGCGACTTCGCTCAGGCGGTCAACCGGGCCGGCCAGCTCCCAATCGATCAGGGCGATAGGGCGGCCTTCATGCGCGACGACGTTCCAGGGAGCGGCGTCGCCGTGGCTGACGATGGCGTCTGGCGCGGTCGAACGCAGAAACGAGTCCTGCCAGATGGCGCCGGACGGTGGCTGGAACGAGGCGGTGACCAGATGCAACCGGCGCAGCAGGCGACCCAGCTCATGGATGCCGTCGTCGCTCCAGGTGCGGGTCGGTCCGACGTCGCCGGGGATGAAGGTAAGGGTTTCGCGCCCGTCAGAGTCGAGGCCCGATCCGACGACACGCGGCGCGCCGGCGAAGCAGACTGCTTCCAAGTGGCGCAGCAAGGTGTGGACGGAAGCGGTCCAGGGCGTGGCGGGCCGCACCACCGCGTCCCCGGCGCGATGCACCTGTTTTTGCTGTGAGAGCTCGCCCACCGCGCTGGTCTCCTCCGAATCGTCCGGCTCCCTCGCATAATGGTGGCACCCGACGTCGACCGCAACCAGTGCTCACCTTACGCCACTCGGGTCACGTCGCCGAGTGGTCTGTCCGCGCGGCTCCACGAGGCCGGTGCTGAGCCAGGCGGTGGCGAGGAGGAGGGTGGCGATGGCGAGGGTGGGCGGCAGAACGAGCCACGGCCAGACGGGGCGGGCGAAGAGCAGCGGGTCGGCGAACGCCCAGTTCAACAT
>JACDBO010000099.1 GCA_013694885.1 Chloroflexia bacterium
AAGCTGATGTCCTCGGCCGTCAGCGATGCTGGCTTCAGCCCCGCCCGTGCCACGAGCGCCCGCAATCCGGGCCGCGCGGTTCGGCGTAGCATCGCGATCCCGTCCCGCACCAGCGACCGGTTGCAGCCGGTGAGCGGCGCCACATCGGCGACCGTACCGAGCGCGACGAGGTCGAGCAAGGCTCGCTCGTCTTCGCCAGCGACCGGATGACCCTCACGCGCCAGCGCGGAGACGAGCAGATAGGCGACACCGGCGGCGGTCAATTCGTGGCAGACTTCGTCGTCGCGGAGTTGTGGAGAGACCGTGATCGCACCATCTGGACCAGCGTCGCGCATCCGATGGTGGTCGAGGATGACGACATCGAGACCGTGCTCACGCGCATAGGCGACGGACGCATGGTCGGAGCTGCCGCAGTCGACGGCGATCAGCAGCGTCGCCCCACGAGCCAGCAGTGCATCGACGCCGCGCCTGTTCAGCCCATAGCCCTCCGCGCGCTCCGGCAGGACCACCGCCACCTGCTCGTCGCCGAGCGCCGCCCGCAGCGCGATCGTCAGCAGCGCGGCCGACGTCACCCCATCGGCGTCGTAGTCGCCGAAGATGCCGATGCGCTCCTCCCGTGCAATAGCGTGGCCGACGCGGGCAACCGCGGCGTCCATGTTCGGCAGCAGGGTTGGGTCGGGCGCGGCCCGACGTCCCGGCGAGAGGAAGGCGTCGGCCGCATCAGCATCGCCAATTCCTCGCCGGTAGAGCAACTCGGCCAGCAACGGATCAGGGTGGATCGAGTGGTGGAGAAACCCGGCTGGCAGCGGTTCCGGCTCGCGCCACACCGGCCGCACCGGAGCGATTGGGAGCGACATCACATCAAGGACACCAACTCGCCCGAGATTAGGACGACGTAAGCCAGCCTCGAACGCTGTCATTTCGAGCCGCAGCGAGAAATCTCTCGTTCCGGAGTAGCACACCTCCCATCAACGAGAGATTCCTCGTGGCAGCCCAGCCGCTCGGAATGACAGATTGGAGGGCTGGCTCCAGCACTTTCAATCGCCGCGCTCGCGGGAAAGCGTGTGCCTCGATGGTACCATGCGCTACGCGCGTACGGCGTCCCAACGTGTTCTTTGGAGCAGCGTCCATGAGGATGAAGACATTGGCTACCCTCGACGACATGAAGACGTATTACGACCAGCGAGCCGCTGAATATGACGATTGGTGGCTGGGCAGGGGTCTCTACGCCGCGTTGCACCGTCCCGGCTGGCATGAGGAAGTCTGGGAGGTGGAGCGGGTCATCGCGGACCTGCCTCCGGCGCACACCCTCGACGTGGCGTGCGGCACCGGCTTCCTGACCCGGTTCCTGCGCGGTCACGTCGCGGGCCTGGACCAGAGCGAGCGCATGATCGAGATCGCCGCGCGGCGGGTGCCCGGTGGCGAGTTTGTCGTGGGCGACGGGCTGGCGCTGCCGTTCGCGGCCGACAGCATGGACCGGGTGCTGAGCGGGCACTTCTACGGCCACCTGAATCGCCACGAGGGCGCCCGCTTTCTGGCCGAGGCCCGTCGGGTGGCGAGCGAGCTCGTCATCGTCGACGCGGCGCTGCGCGACGGCGTCGAGCCGGAAGAAACGCAGGAGCGCGTCCTCAAGGACGGTTCTCGCCATCAGGTCTACAAGCGCTACTTCGATCCGGCCGCGCTGGCCGAGGAGCTGGGCGGCGGCACGGTCCTCTTCGCGGGCACGTGGTTCGTCGCCGTCGTCGCGCGGCTTCGTTGACCGGTTGTGAAACACAAGGGGAAGCACGGATGACCGAGCCGAACGGCGCCGCGCCGCGTGACTCGACCCGGTTCGACGCGATTGTGATCGGGGCGGGGCACAACGGGTTGATCGCCGCCAACTATCTGGCGCGAGCCGGCAAGCGCGTGCTGGTGTTCGAACGACGCCCGGTCATCGGCGGCGCGACGGTGACCGAAGAACCGTTCCCCGGCTACCGGCTCTCGACGTGCTCCTACGTGTGCAACCTGCTCCTGCCCGAGGTCGTACGCGACTTCGACCTCGCCCGCCACGGCTATGACGTGCGGCCGTTCGACCCGCAGTACTTCGTCCCCTTCCCCGACGGGCGGTTCTTTATGTCCTGCCTCGACGGCGCGAAGACGCGTGAGCAGATCGCCAAGTTCTCGAAAAAGGATGTCGCCGCCTACGATGCCTACTGGGCGATGTGGGACCGCATCCTCGCCCGGATGCGGCCGCTGCTGCACCACGACGCACCGAGCGAGGCGGAGCTGGCCGCCGCCTTCGCCGGTCCCGAGGGCGAGGCGGACCGGCAGACGCTGACTGAGGCAAGCATCGCCGAGGTCCTGGACCGCTTCTTCGAGTCGGAGCAGATCAAGTCGCCCCTCTGCACCGGCGGCGTGATCGGCGTCAACGCCGGCCCGCGTACCTCCGGCACCGCCTATGTCAAGTTTCACCACCTGATCGGCAACCTCCAGGGCCACCAGGGAGCCTGGGGGTTCGTCCGCGGCGGCATGGGGAGTATCCCCGCGTCACTCGCCGCCGCCGGCCACGAGCTCGGCGTGACCATCGCCACCGACGTCGAGGTGGCCGAGATCGACATTGCTGAAGGCCGCGCCCATGGCGTCCGCCTCACGGACGGGCGCCGCTACACCGCCGATCTCGTGCTCTCCAGCGCCGACCCGCACCGCACCTTCCTTCACCTCGCCGGCGAGCACCACCTGCCGGCCGACTACGTCGCCGCCGTCAAATCGCTGAGGATGAAGGGGTCGGTGGTGAAGGTACTTCTCGCGCTTGGCGAACTGCCGGATTTCACCGCTCTCCCCGGCACGACGGTCGGGCCGCAGCACACCGGCGGCATCGTCATCAACCCGTCCGTCGACTACCTCGACGCCGCCTGGCGAGACTGCGAGGCGGGCCGACCCTCCCATCGCCCATTCATGGATTGCTACATCCAGACGGCGACCGAGGACGGCCTGGCGCCGCCCGGCAAGCACACCATGAGCCTCTTCGTGCAGTACGCGCCCTACGACCTGATTGAACACACCTGGGACGAGCAGCGGGACGAGATCGGCGCGAACATCGTCGCCACCCTGGCCGAGTTCGCGCCGAATGTGCCGGGCGCTATCGAACACATCCAGGTTCTCGGTCCGCCCGACATCGAGCGGACCATCGGTATCACCGGCGGCAACATTTTTCACGGCGAGATCATGCCCGACCAGATGTTCGCCGGTCGTCCCGTTCCAGGCTACCCGAGCTACCGCACACCAGTCGACGGCCTCTACCTCTGCGGCAGCGGCGCCTGGCCCGGCGGTGCCGTCTTCGGCGCCCCAGGTCGCAATTGCGCGGCACGAGTGATGAGCGATCTCACCGAACTCCGCCTGTAACCACGACGAGGGGGTGTGCCCGGTCCGGTCGCGCGCCCGAGCGCTAAATCGGTTCCTGGATGCGGTTGGGGCCGCGGCGGATGGTCTCGGGCGGTTTGTCCCAGCCGAAGTGCTCGGTCTCATCGCCCTTGATCGAGAGGAAGGCGCATTGGGTCTCGGGGTAGACCGCGATGACCGCCTCGATCGGGATCCAGAGCTCGTCGCTGGCGCCGTGCAAACCCTTGGCGTAGAGGAAGCCGGCGAAGCGCTTGCCGTAGTCGGTCCCGCCCGGCAGTGTGCCGAGCACCGTGGCCAGGGCGCCATTCTGGGCAAAGAGCGTATACCCCTCGCCGATGTCGCTCGAGGCGCCCAGCGGGCCGGTGCGGGCGCGGACATCGACCGGCGGCGGCGGCGGATCGAAGAAGGGGCGGCTGCCGATCACGACCTCTTTGTTCAGGGTCGCCAATGCCTCCCGCGGGCGGGACGCCACAAAGGCGATGCCGAGGATCACCAGCAGCGCCAGACCGAGCGCGAACCAGAGCTCCCACCGGTCGAGGCTCTCCTGAGCCTTGGCGACATCGGCGAGCGCGAGCAGCATCTCGCCGATGACGATGATCACAGCCAGGGTCACAATGACGGCCCCGATCGGGACGGCCAGTGAACTCATGAGCAGCTGTTTGGTCCGTGCGTCCATAACGTCCCCATGTGGCCGATACGGCCGATTCAGCGTCGGGGGGG
>JACDBO010000110.1 GCA_013694885.1 Chloroflexia bacterium
CGGCCTGGGTGGTGCCACTGACACCATTGCTCCCCAGGAGCAACCCAAGCAGAACACCGTGAGCCATCACGGTTTTGGCCTAAGCACTGAGTAGCCATCAGGTAAGCACCCCGGCATCCTCGTCATCAGGGGCGACGATCTGAATCAAGCCCGTCGTTCTCGGCGCCCACCGGCCACAGGCCGGGCAGCGGTCGGGCCGGTCAAACGCGATCGGCGTGAGGTTCGCCGGCACGATCTCCACTGTCGTCGTGCCCCAGCTCTGGCACCGCGGGCAGCCCTTCATGCCATAGATCGCGGCAAGGCGATCAAGGCGCCGGCCGATGGCGCGGATCATCGGCGGCCTGACGGTCGCCCTGGTGGTGCGGGGCATCGATCTGGTGTGGCGGCGGTCTACTCGACGATCTCGTAGATCTCGGGCGCCTCCCCTTGCCAGCCCGCGGCCACCAACCGCGTGATCGGCTCCCCGAGACGCTCGCGCGCGAACTGCGCGTGCTCCAGGGTGTCGAAGGTGCTCACCGCGACGGACTTCCCGGTGGCGCGATCGACGCCGACCTGGACACTTTGGCAGCCGGGAAGCTCCCGGAGGGCGGCGCTGACGTCAGGCACGAGCCGAATGGTTTCCTCAATCCTGGCGGGGTCGCCTTGACCCCGCGTGATGCGGACGTACATCGACGGTTCCTTTCCCTCCCTGCACGGGAGACGTTCGCGCGGTCGGCCGCGGTGAAGCGATGGCGAGCCGGACGGCAGTCTATACCTTCGGGCGGGTCCATGGGTCGCTGACAACCACCCCGGCGGTCCAGTCCGGCGCGCCGACATCAGGAGGGCCTATGCCGTGGGATCCCGGCGTCTCGAAGCACCTGACTGACGAGCAACTGTGGGCGCTCGTCTGCGCCGATCCGGCCGTGTCGAATCGCCAGCTCGCCGACGCGCTCGGCGCACCGAAGGCGACCGTCGCCTCGGCGCGCTGGCGGCTGCGACGCCACGGCTGGACCTGTCCGGTGAGCTACGAGATGTGCCGCCACTGTGGTCGGCCGCTCACTCGCCAAGGCAATGGGCAGGAGCGTCGCGCCTACCATCCAGACTGCCGCCCGGTCGCCGTCCAGGAGCTGCGCAAACCCCGCGACCGACGACGGTGGGACGCGCTCCCCGTCGAGGAGCGGCGCGACAGCTTCGCCCGTGCACATGCCTACATCGATCAGCACCAGGAGGCCACGCAGGCCACGGCCACCCAGCGACACGGTCGGTGGACCGCCGAGGAGGATGCCGTGCTCATCGCGCGACACGCTGAACCGGCACATGTGCTGGCCACCGAGCTGGGGCGGACCCTGTATGGCGTCTACCGGCGACGTGACCGGCTTAGCGACAGAGGGCTGTTGCCGAAGCGCTGAGGTCACTTTGCAAAGCTAAGTTAGAACAGAGTCAGCCGACAGCTGATTCCAGTAGCGCCTAAATCGCTCCGACACGAGACTCTAGGTGCTCAGCTGCGATCGAGGGCTCGGTAACGACGGTGGCACCAGCCGACTCGATTCTACGGCGGGCGTTATCGTTCGTCTCCTGCAACATGTCGTCCGGCCGGAAGTCGCAAAGGACAATGAAGTCCACGTCGTTCTGTTCGGTTACGTCGATGACCTTGTATGCCCTTGCGTCCGCGCGTTCGAGTATGCCCCTCGCGTCTTGGATGTTGAGCCGCAGCACATCAAGTGCAACGTTTGCGCGAGAGTTAGCGAAGAAGTCCACTGCCCTAGGTGTCCCTGACCGCGATGACGCGAACACGTGGTTCGGTTGAATGGCTCCGCGACTTACGAGCGGTGCAAGCCGCTTCGCCAATATCTTCATGACGTTTGGTGGAGGGCCGCCACCGGATCGACGGCGGGGCTTCACCACTCGAGCAAGAAGTCGTTCCATCGTGGCGTTCGTTGCCTCTGGTGAGAAATCCGTGAGGCTTGTAAAACGGGGCTCTGTGAACACCACAGGGAACAACGACCGTTCTGTGAGCAGGCGAGTCACAGAACCACTTCCGTCCTCATGGGCATAGCTCGCGAGTCGCTCCCGCAGGAAGGGGTCAAGGTAGAGGAGCGCGTCGCGATGCAAATGAGGATTGTCCCGAACCACGCGTTCTAGCGCTGTGGCGTCAAGCCGCAATTCGCTGTGGCATTCAGTCCAAAGTGCGATGCCGATGTTTATTGGTTCATTGCGGGCGGGATCGGCGACGTAGCGGATCACGGTGTAGGATGCTGCCTTCATATCGTGTCTCCTTGCAGGGCGGTGAAGGCGTTTGATGATGCGTTGAAGAGTTGGCGCAGCACCTTTCTCATTTCGATCAAGAAGTCCTCTACCAACCCTCGCTCCGCAACGGGAAGGAACTCTTCGGGTGTTAGTCGAACACAGGTTCGTATTGTATCAGCGCCGAGTCCTTCTACTGCCGCGACCGCATCACCGAGAGCACCCGGATTTACGATCGCGTCACGAATGAAGGGCAACATGATATAGCGTTCCGGTGTCGAGTTGCGCAGAGCCAGTAGATCAGCGGGTGTTTGATTGGGCTGAATAAGGCAACGGCTATGGTCGTTCAGAAGGAGAAATAGCCGATCTTGTCCACCCGGTCTTCGCTGACGACGGACGATTAGGTTCTGATCGTGGCGGTCTCCATTGCTAACCCAAGCGTCGAAGACAACAAGGTCATAGACGCGATCACGGTTCTCACACTGTTGGAAAGTATGCTCGGTGATGGCAGGATCCCAAGTACCCTTCTGCATCCATGAGCTCGCAAACAACGTGTTCCCGCACAGATCGACCAGGACGAAGTCCAAGACTGGTAGACCGAGTGCGCGTCCGAGCATTGCTGCAATGAACTCGTTAGCCCCGATGTAGGGCTCGTGAGGTGACAGAGATGGTCCTTTGACGATGTACTCGTTCCCGTTCTCGGCCAGCACATGGCGCGCGCCGGATACCCCGCCACCGACGTAGCCGTGGTCGTCCCATACGCGAAGGCGTTCGGGACGAATGACACCAGCACCGCCCATGAGGGGCGAGGTTTTCCATCTCCCAGATGACACGCTTCTCCCATCACTGCTCGACGTCATTCATCGGAAAACGAGCGACAAGCTTGTGCGCGTCTCTTCATTCACTCACACCCTACGCCATTCCCATCACCGTCGAATCCATGTGGATCGGGCGGCACGACGGCAAACCCGCTGTAGCTCACCTGTCCGCAGTCCAGATCGGGCGGCGCCGGTGGAATGCAGACGCCGGGATAGCTGGGATCGCACCCTGTCTGCGCCGGCTGCTGCGGTTCCTGGACCGGCTGCTGGGGCTGGGGATCGACCGCGGCCGGCTCCTGCTGCTGCACCGGCTCTTGTGGCTCCTGCGCGGCGACCGGCTGCTCACTGAGCGGCAGATCGAAGCGACCCTCGCACAGCTCCAGCACGCCGTACTGGTGCTCTTCGGCGAACTCGGCGGCCTGCTCGAAGCGCCGCTCGTGCCGACGGTCGGGCTCGTAGACGCGGTGCTCGGCGAAGCCGTTGCGCACCATGACCTCGTTGACCAGGTACACGTCGCCATCCAGCTCGAACCAGGCATACGCCAGGCGCCGGTCGAAGCGGTCGTACTGCGTGCGGTCGAACTGGAGGTAGAGCGTGCTCTCCGGTGCCACGCTCAGGACCAACTCAAGGAATGCCGTCGCCTCAGCCCCACCGCACTCGTCCGGGTCGTTGGGGTCGCGCGTCTCTGGGGTATCGATCTGGTAGAGCCGCACCGTCTCGATCTGGTCGTTGCTGGCAATCCGAACGTCGAAGGTGTCGCCGTCGCCCACGTCGAGCACCGTGGCTTCCTCGGCACCGCGCGGAATCTCGTCGGCCCAGAGCGTCGGGGCGAAACCGCCGAACTCGTCGGGCAACTCCGGGCAGGCAATGCCGTCCCCGTCCGGGTCGAGGGCGGCGAACTGGTCCTCGTCGGACTCGTAGACCGTCTGCGCCCACACCTGAGCGTCGTAGTCGGCACAGGCGCCAGTGGATGCCTCAACTTGGTTGACCGGCTCCGTGACGGTGGCAGGCTCGGCTCGTGGCTCAGTGACCGTGGCCGGATCGGGCTGCGTCTGCGGCACAGATGCGCTCGGTTGGCCGCCCCCACCCGGCAGCGACTCACAGGCAATCCCATCGCTGTCCCCATCGAGCCCGTTCGGATCGCTCGGGTCGGCAGCTAGGACCGCCTGTGCTTCCCCCTGACTGCTGAAGTCGTCGCAGTTGAGATTCTGCGCGGATGCGAACGGTGATCCGCCCACGCTGAGCGACGCGAGGACGAGGAGCACGATTGCGGGGCAGCGGCGCATCAGTGGGCCACTTCGGTTGTCGCGGATTGTCCAATCAGCATCCATCATAGCCGTTCGCGCACGCTCGGGTGAGGGCGAAAACCCCTATGACGACACGGGCCAAAAGTCCTTCCACTTCCCACACTACTTTCGGAACTCTCGGAAGTCTGATAAGATGAGAGGTGAAAGGGGAGAGCGCCTATGGAACCGAGACCGCGACGACTGCTTCCGATCAGCAAAGCGGCCGCCCGCCTTGGGGTTCACCCGGACACGCTGCGGGCATGGGCGGATAGGGGACTCGTGGCGGTGATTCGAACGCCGACAGGCTATCGGCGGTTCGAACCGCAGGAGATCGAGCGGGTCCGGGCTGAGATGGGTCTGAAGGGGAACGGAGCGGCCGTGCCGGATGAATCGGCCGGCTAGGCCATTAGGAGGCAACGATGGAAGCCACCTCGGAACCCGGCATCTACAAGCGCAAGGGCGAGCACGGCACGCACTACCTGGTCCGCGTCGAGTACCCACCCGATCCGACGACGGGCAAGCGGCGCCGGCGGTCCAAGACGTGCCGCACGCTGAAAGAGGCTAAGATCGAGCGGGCCAAGTGGCAGACTGAGATCGACCGTGGCACGGCCTTGGAGCCGAGCAAGACCACGGTGGCCGAGCTGATCGACCGCTGGCTGGCCGACGTAGCCGCCCACAACGTCAAGCCCTCGACACTGGAGGACTACGCGGGCACGATCAACAAGCACATCACCCCAGCCCTTGGCAGCGTCGCCATCCAGAAGCTGACCATCGATCAAGTGCAGACCTTCTATGCCGCCAAGCTCCGCGACGGCACGTCACCGCGCACCGTGCAGCTCTGCCACCTGCGGCTGTCACAAGCGCTCAAGCAGGGCGTGCAGTGGGGCTTGCTCCCTCGCAATGTCGCAGGCTTCGTCAAGCCGCCCCGCGTCACGTACAAGCGTGACGACGTGTGGAGCGTGGACGAGGGCCGGACCTTCTTAGCCACGGCCGAGGATGACAGCCTTCACCCCTTCTGGCTGCTGGCACTGAAGACCGGCATGCGGCGCTGGGAGCTGCTCGGCTTGCGCTGGCGTGACCTCGACCTCGACCGCGCGATGGCACATGTCCGCCAATCAGTGATCGTCTACGCCGGCGCGCCGCACATCCAGACACCCAAGACCGCGACGGCACAGCGGGCGGTGAAGCTTTCGCCCGACGTGGTGGCCGCGCTGCGGGACCATCGCACGGCATGGGCGGCGCGCAAGCTGGCCGCGGCCGAGTGGCAGGAGACGGACCTCATCTTTTGCACGCGCACGGGCGGCCCGCTCAATCCGAACAACATCGCGCGGGCCCATGAGGTGATCGTGAAGCGCTCAGGCGTGCGGCGTATCCGCTTTCACGACCTGCGGCACACGCACGCGACCTGGCTCTTGCAGTCGGGGCAGCCGGTGAAGGTGGTGTCTGAGCGGCTGGGGCACGCCAGGGTGAGCATCACGCTCGACACCTACGCCGCTGTCCTGCCCGACATGCAGGATCGCGCCGTCGAAGCCTTCGACGCTCTCATGGCCGCCGAGCACGCCTCCTGACGGCCACATTCTGAGCGCATGGTCACAAATAGGTCACAAAGGCGGTGGCTGGCTCCAACATCGGAGCCAGCCAACATCAAAAAGGCTATGGATTCAATGAAACCAGGG
>JACDBO010000169.1 GCA_013694885.1 Chloroflexia bacterium
CCACGGACGCGGGTCCCATTGAACGAGAGATTTCTCGCTGCGGCTCGAAATGACAGGTTCTGCTCTGAGAAACTGCCCTGAAAAACTCGGCGACCATCGCGAATGTACGCGCCGTCGCTTTTGGCGCATGGTGGCGTCCCACAGGGTCACGAACACTCGAAAAGACAGCTTCCGGGCGAGGGGGCTGGGGGGTGAGGGCCGCTACCGCGCGGATTCCGTCGCCCGCTCGACGACTCTGGTACCCAGATCTTCGAACCACTCCCCGCCAGTCCCCGTGGCGGCAAAGGCGATCAAGCCTACGCAGGTGAGGAGACAGAGGGCGAGGAGGCCCAGGAGCACCCAGAGCCAGACGCGACGCTTTCGCGCCGGCGGTGGGCCGAGGCTCGACATGCGCCAGTCATCGGGCTCAGGCTCGGCGGGGGTCGCCGGGGGAGGTTCGGGTTGGGGGTGCTGGAGTGGCGGGCTGGGTTCGGTCCGGGCCGCGGGCAGGGGCATCCCGCAGTTCGCGCAGTAGCGGTCCCCCGGTTCGTTCTGCTGCTCGCAGTTCGGGCAGCGGAGGTCGGCGCTCTCGCGGTTTGCGGCGGAGTCGCCCTGGTTGTCGGTCATCAATCGTTCAACCGGGGATCGAGCGCGTCGCGCAGGCCGTTCCCGAGCAGATTGAAGGCGAGCGCGGTGATGTAGATCGCCAGTCCCGGAATGAAGACGTAGGTCCACGACGCGCGATAGAACTCCTTGGCCTCATCGAGCATGTTGCCCCATGACGGGATCGGGATGCGCACGCCGAACCCGAGGTAGCTGAGCGATGCCTCGGCGATGATCAGACCAGGGATCGCCAGTGAAATCCAGACGATGATCAGCGAGAGCACGTTCGGAAAGATATGGCGAAAGATGATGCGCGAGTTCGAGGCCCCGACCACGCGGGCGGCGTCGACGTAGTCGCGATTCTTCAGCGAGAGCACCTCGCCGCGCACGAGGCGGGCGATTCCGGTCCATCCCAGCGAGGCAATCACCAGCGCCAAACCAACCGGACCCGGTCGCCACAGCGTTGAGAGCAGCAGGAGCAAGGTGATGCCGGGGATAGCGATGATCATATCCACGAACCGCATCAGAACCGAATCGATGAACCCACCGTAGTAACCGGCGACCGAACCGACCGTGCCGCCGACTGCCAGCGCCACCAGGGCCGAGAGCCATGCGACCATCAGCGAGATACGACCGCCGTAGGCCAGGCGCGTCAGAATATCCCGACCGCTGGCGTCCGTACCGAGCAGGTAACTGTCGGAACCAGGCGCCAGAAGGTTGGAGCGGAGGTCGCCGCGCTCATAGCTATGACCGGTAATCTGGGAAACCACGGGAGCGCCGAAGGCAAACAGGAGAATAAAGACGCAGATGCCGAGTGAAACCATCGCGACCTTGTCGCGGCGGAGCCTCCGCCAGGCGCGGCGGTAGAAACCAGGCGTCGAACGCAACCGCCCCCGTTGATCGGCGGCGGCAGTTTCTTGCGTGCGCTCCGAGCGTGGTTGCCCGATGCTCTCGCCGACGATCTCCGTCTGTTGCACCATCTACCTGCCTGCCTCGTGATCGAGCGCAACTGTCGATCGCGTGCGCGCCTGGATGAGCGGACTTTAGCAATACGTCAATCGTGGCGTCAACCGAGGCGTACTCTCGGGTCCAACACGCCGTACATGACATCGGCGAGCAGGTTGCCGACGACTGTCAGGAACGCCAGCATCATGATCGCGGCCATCGCGACCGAATAGTCGTTTTGAATCAGCGAGTTGATCGTGAGTCTCCCGACGCCGTTCCACGAAAAGACTTCCTCGGTGATCACCGCGCCGCCGAAGAGGTCGGGGAGCGTCAGGCCGACCAGCGTCATCAACGGCAGGAGCGCGTTGCGGAAGGCGTGACCCATCAGGACCGCCCGCTGCCGCAAGCCTTTCGCTTGAGCAGTGCGGATGAAATCCTGGCGAATGACGTCGAGCATCGATGAGCGGATGTAGCGCGTCCACCCGGCGAGCTGGATGATGCCGAGCGTGAATGCCGGCAGGATCAGATGTTGGACCCGGTCCCAGAATCCCGATTCCCCACGCAGGGTTTGCGTCCCGCCGATCGGCAGCGACGGCAATCCCCATTCCTGGAACTTGACGCCAAACAGGATCAGCAGCATCAGCCCCAGCCAGACCGACGGGATCGAATAGAAGGCAACGGAGAGGATGGTCGTCGAACGGTCGAAGAACGAGTTTCGCTTGACCGCCGACCAGATGCCGATCGGGATGGAGAGCAGCAGCGCAAATACCAGCGACGTGCCCGTCAACAGCAACGTGTTCGGCAGCGTGTCCTTGAGGCGTTGTAGGACCGGCGTGTAGTTAACAAACGAGTTTCCGAGGTCGCCCTGGAAGACATTGCTGAGCCAGATGAAGTAGCGCGTATACCATGGATCGTTGAGGCCGAGGTTCTCCCGGATGCGCTCACGGTCGGCCGGGGTGAAATTAGAGCTGAATTCGAATTGGTCGGTGGGGCTCCCGGGGACGAGATTGAGCAAGGCATAGACGATGAACGAGATACCGAGCATGAGCGGAACCATGAGGATGATTCGGCGGAGGAGATAACGTGCCATGGTGACGTGTTGCCCCCTGAATCTTCGCGCCGGCGAGCGAGCGCAATCCAAGCACAATCCACGAATCTTGAGAACGGCCCAAATCGGTCAGCGTTCGAGGTTGGCCACCACCGCTAGGCGGTGGTGGCCATGCGCCTCAGCCTCAGGTTTGATTCTAGGCGCTTGGTCTCCCGAGCGCCACCCCTCGAAGACTATCGAGGGCCGAGACACTCATCGTTCCCGGTACGATGCGGGTGGTCTATTGCTCCACCCACGCGTAGGTCATGTACCAGGTCTGACCGGCGAAACCATTCGGCAAGAAGTTGTGGACCCGCCGCTGGGCGCCCATGATCGTCTGGCGGAAGAGGAGCACACCGTTGGCCTGTTCGTCGTTGACGATATTCGTCTGCTCCAACAAGAGCGCGAGACGGGCCTCGGGATCAAGCTCCACGCGCTGCTGCGCGTCCAACTCGTCGTAGCGCTCGTTGCAGTAGCGCATCGTGTTGAAGCCGCCTGACTCTGGTGTGGCGTCGCAGCGGTACATGTCGCCCTGACTACCGTCGACACCCCAGCTGAAACCGTAGACCGCCATCTGGAAGTCGCCGGTGTCGACCGCATCGCTGAGGCTGGTGAAGGGGACCGCCGCCGGGATCATCTCGATCCCGACCTCGCGCCATGCCTGCTGCATGTACGGGAGTTGCTGCTCGTAGGTGGCGACACCCTCGGAGAAGAGGCACTCGAAGCTGAACCGCACGCCATCCTTCTCGCGGATGCCGTCGCCATCGCCATCGACCCAGCCAGCCTCTTCAAGAAGCTGTCGCGCCATGTCCGGCTGGTAGGTGAAGTCCGTGGTGACCTGATCCGGCGCGTAGGCGATCGAGAGCGGTGCCTGGGTGCCGATCGCGCGGGCCGCAAACCCGAGGTAGATCGACTCCGCCATCAACTGGCGGTCCAGCGCGTAGAACATCGCCTGGCGCACTGGCACCTCGGTGAAGAGCGGTGACCGGGCCGGATCCTGATTCGGCGAGTACCAATTGAATCCGGCGTTGTCGTAATTCACGATGTTCAGGTTAGGATCTGGTCGGAGCGATTCCACCTGCGCTGGTGGCACGGATTCCACGATGTCGATTTCGCCAGTCTGGAGGGCTTGCACGTTCGCCGATGGCTCGGGAATGACACGAATCGTGAACTCGTCGATCACGGGAAGGCTTGTCGGATCCCAATAATCGGGATTCTTCACGATCGTCACATGGTCGGCCGTGACCCACTCGCGGAACAGGAACGGACCGGATCCGACGACCCGCGCGGGATCTTGACCAGTGTTGCCTGGGTCGGAACCCCATTGGTCGAGGGCGACGCCCTCCCAGATGTGCCGCGGCACGACACCGACCAACCCGATAGCGTCGGAGATCGCCGTGGCGACCGGCTCCAGCGTCTTGATCTCGAACGTTTTCTCATCGACGGCACGGTAGGAGTCGACGATCAGGGAGACCGACGATGTGCGTGGGCTGAGGCTCCCTTCGCCAAGGGTCGCGTCGAAGCTGAAGACGACATCTTCGGCGGTGACGGGCTGGCCGTCATGCCACATCGCGTTCTGGTTGATATGGAAGGTGAAGGTCAGACCGTCGTCCGCAAGCTCCCAGTAGTCGGCAAGATCGGGAACGGGGAGACCGTCGATGGGGCTGGAACCCGTAAGATAATTGAACATGAAACCCGTCACCCAACCCGAGTAGACGTCATCGCTCAGGATCGGATTGAGGGTGCCGATGTCGCTGGTGTTGCCGAGGATGATGATCCCACCCTCGCTTTGCGGCTCTTCGAACTCGATGCTCTCCCGCAGTAGTGCATCCCACTCCTCGCGGTTGATCGAGCGCTGACCCGGCGTCAGGGAGAGCACAGGAACCGTCGCCGCGTCTGCCGAACCGGCCGCTGGGCTGGAATCCTGGGCGCCGACGGAGCGCGCGAGCAGCCCCGCCGCACCGGCCGAGACACCCATGGCGCTGGCGCGGGTCATGAATTGTCGTCTGCTGAGCTGGCCTCCGCGGAGCTGCTCGACCAGCGTATCGATTCGCGTTCGGTCCATTCTGCGATCTCCTCCGTTTTCGGGCCCCGCGACCACCGCGTTGGGGTGCGCAAACGCCTCGACTCCGATTCGACAACCGCTATCCATCGCGTCGCCGGGCTTGGTTGCCCGTTGATCCACGGACGGCATAACATCTACATCCTCGCACGATACGCGCCACGGGCAGCCTTGGAGCGACGCCTGGGCCTATCTCCCGCCATACGCGCCCCGTCGCTCACACCTCGTCGACCGTGTTCGTCCGCTGGCCTTGTGTCACCACCGCGGCTTTGCCATCATCGGCGTATCGCGCGCATGGAAGCCGGTTACTTCGGTTACTCAGGAAGTACGGCGGAGCCGGCGCGGTGGATGCGTTTGGCCCGGTCGTCCAGGAGAGGACAGAGTTCATGCCCCGGCTTCAGCGCGTTGTCCTCGCGCTCGTCCTCGGTCTGCTGGTGACCGCGTCGGTGGTGCTCCTCTTCAACCGGCGCGACACCCCATCGTTCGTCATCGTCCCATCCACCGTCGAGGCGACGATCGCCGTCCAGATCGGCGGCGCGGTGGCCACACCGGGCGTCGTGAATCTCCCGGCGGGCGCGCGGATGATCGACGCCATCGACGCGGCTGGCGGCCTCAGCGCCGCTGCCGATGTCAGCCAGCTCAACCTCGCCGCCCGCCTCGCGGACGCCCAGCGCCTGGACATCCCGCGGCTGACGCCTTCCCCCGAGGCAACCCGAGTCTCATCCTCGACACCCACCGATCCCTCAACCGAGCTCACCGATCCGGGCGATACCCGGATCAACGTCAACACCGCCGAGGTGGTCGAGTTGGAGACGCTGCCGGGGATTGGACCCGTGCTGGCCGCACGGATCATCGCCTACCGCGGCGAGCATGGGCCGTTTCAGACGGTGGACGATCTGGATGCCGTGCAGGGAATCTCCGCGACCATGGTCGAGGAACTGCGGCCGCTGGTGACGGTCGATGGGTAGGGCCGACGGTATCCTGATCGGCGCCTCGGTACTGCTGGGCGTCCTGATCGGGACACCCGCGCTCGTCGTGGTCCCGACCATCGGCCCGCTGGCCCAGTTCCTGACCGGGCGCGTCGCGGTCGGTCGGGTATTCCTCTGTCTCCTCCTTGCGGGTCTCGGCGCCGCTCGAGCCGTGCCGGGCGGCCACACCGAGTCTGGTTTGTCGTCCGTCGTGGCGGAATCGGACGCGGCGGTCGGCACGGTGCGCTCGATGCCCCGCGCGGTCTCCAGCGGCCAGCGCTTCCTGTTGGACATCGAGCGTGTACGCCAGGGTACCCGCTGGGTGGACACAGCGCTGATCGCCTTGGTGACCACACCCGACGCTGACCTCAACACCGGCGACGTCGTCTGGGTCGCGTGGTCGTTGAATCACCTGGAAGAGCTGCCACCTGCCTATGCGGACTACGTGCGAAGCCAGGGCGCGGATATCACCGCGTACGCCTTCTCGGTGACTGTCGTCGAACCGGGTACCTCCTGGCTTCGGCCATTCGTCGCCGCCCAGCGCGCACTCACGCTTAGCCTGCGCGACGCCGTACCCGGTGATCGCGGTGCGCTGCTGGCCGGCCTCGTGACGGGCGACGACAGCGACCTGAGCGACCAGGCGCGCGCCGCATTTCTGGCAACCGGCACGACCCACATCACGGCGGTCAGCGGCAGCAACCTGGCATTGGTGGCGGGGATCTGGGGCGCTGTCGCCGCTGGAGGCAGTCGCCGGCGCCGCTGGTGGCTCGTGGCGTCCGTGATCACGACGATCTGGGGTTATGCGCTGAGCGTCGGTCTGGAGCCGCCGGCCCTGCGGGCCGCGATCGTCGCCACACTGACATCGCTCAGCGTCCGCACGGGTCGACGCTCCGATGCGCTGACCCTCGTGCTTCTGGCCGCCGCAATCATGGCGATGGTTGATCCATGGATGGGCCGCTCGCTCTCGTTCCAGCTCTCGGTCGCATCGTCGGCGGCGCTGGTGAGCTGCCTTCCGCGTCGAGCCGGTGCCGGTGTCGGCGCCTGGCTGCGTGGGACGTTGGTCGGCGTGGTTGCCGCTCACTTCGCGACCCTGCCGCTCACGATCCTGGCGTTCGGAACGTGGTCGCCGCTGAGTATCCCCGCCAACCTGGCGATTCTCCCGCTCGTGCCGCCGACCTTCGCACTCGCCTTCCTGGCCGGCGCGGTCGGTCTGGTCTGGCCCGCCCTCGGCGCGTTGCTGGCAACCGTGGCCGGGGTCGGTGCCGGCTGGATCGTCGCCATCGTCTCCTCGCTGGCGACGTTGGCCATGCCCGTCTCGCTCGGCGGTGAGGGTGCGCCGGCGCTGGTCCTGATCTGG
>JACDBO010000258.1 GCA_013694885.1 Chloroflexia bacterium
CCAGAGCGGCAGTGTGGGCAGCGCGCCGATAAACTCGATGATCCGCTGGATCACGAGGTCGACGCCATCGACGGCCGTGACCACGCCTTCCGCGGTGAAGAAATGTGTCCGCAGCCCCTTGACCTCAAGCAGCGCCTCCCGGTGGGTGGGCTGATCCGGCGGTTGGGTGGTCGTGGGTACCGTGTTGACCATCGGGCGATCGCTCCTAGGCGGCGTAGGGGTCGGCGGCGTCACGCAGGCCGTCGCCTAGGAAGTAGAGCGCCATCACGGCGACCATCACCGCCAGGGCGGGCGAGAGCATCCACGGCGCGGTGGCGATGGCGCGGACGTTGTTGGCGCCTTCGAGGAGCACCCCCCAGCTCACGATCGGGGCGCGCAGGCCGAGACCGAGGAAGCTCAGGGCCGTCTCACCGAGGATCATGCCTGGGATCGCGAGGGTGAGCGTGGCGATGATGTGGCTGGCAAACGAGGGGAGCATATGGCGCAGGATGATGCGCAGCTCGCCCGCGCCGTCGAGCCGGGCGGCGGTCACGAAGTCCTCTTCGCGCAGCGACAGGAAGCGACCGCGGACGACGCGGGCGAGCCCGGTCCAGCCGATGAACGAGAGGATGATCGCGATCCCGAAATAGACCCGCAGACCCGACCACTGCGGCGGCAGGGCCGCGGCGAGGCCGAGCCAGAGCGGCAGTGTGGGCAGCGCGCCGATAAACTCGATGATCCGCTGGATCACGAGGTCGACGCCACCGCTGAAGTAGCCGGAGATGCCGCCGAGGAGAACGCCGAAGAAGAGGCTGAGGACGACGCCGACGAGCCCGATCGTCATCGAGATGCGCGTGCCGTAAATCAGCCGGCTGAAGACATCGCGGCCGTTTTGATCGGCGCCGAGCAGGTACATCGTCGTGGTGGACCCCGGATTTGCGGGTTGAACCAAATGGATGTCGGTGGGGATCAACCCGAACAGCTTGTACGCCCGGCCGGCCGCGAAGAAGTCGACGTCGACCTGTTGCGACGGGTCGATGACGAACTCGCGCCGCAGCGATTCCTGGTTGATCTCAACCGAGTAGCCCGTGACATGCGGCGCGAAATCCCACCCATCCTTGAAGAAGTGAAGCCGCTGCGGCGGCGCGTAGGTGTACTGCGAGTTGAAATCCGTGGTCTGGAAGGGGGCGATGAAGTCGGCGAAGAGGGCAGTCAGGTAGATCGCGATCACCATCACGAGGCCGAGGACGGCCAGCGGACTCTTGCGGAACCGCCACCAGACCAGCGTCCACTGCGACGCGACGTGGACTTTGGCGACCGGTTCAGCGACCTCACTGGCGATGGCCGCTTCCTGGGCGACGCCGTCAGCGGTGGGCCACGCGCCGGTCGACGCGCCGGCATCGCTGTGCTGTCTCCGTCGCAACTGGGGCATCTTCATGGCACTCTCCGCGGGTGACCGTGCCACCGCGAGCTCGTGTCGCGACCTACCGTTGATACCGGATGCGCGGGTCGAACCACGCGAGGGCGATGTCCGAGAGGAGCACACCGATCAAGGTCAGCACGCTGAGGAGCATGATGAAGCTCGCCGCCAGGTACATGTCCTGCGCCCGGAGCGCGTCGAGCAGGAGCGGCCCGGTCGTCGGCAGGCTGAGGACGACGGCGACGATCACCTCGCCGGAGATGAGACCGGGCAGCAGCCCGCCGGAGGTGCTGATGAACGGGTTGGCGGCGATGCGCACCGGGTACTTGAGCGTCAGCCGGCTCTCGGAAAGCCCCTTGGCGCGGGCGGTGGTGACGTACGGCTTGCGCAGCTCGTCGAGCAGGTTGGCGCGCATGATCCTCGTCAGCCCGGCGATCCCGTTCGTGCCGAGAATGATCATCGGGATCCAGAGATGCTGGAGCAGGTTGCCGAACTTCGCCCAGCTCCAGGCCGCCTCGATGAACTCGGGGGAGAAGAGCCCGCCGACGCTCTGGTTGAAATAGGCGAAGGCGACGTAGAGCAGCAGGAGGGCGAGCAGGAAATCGGGCGTGGCCAACCCGATGAACCCGAAGAAGGCCGTCAGGTAGTCGCCCCAGGAATACTGCCGGACCGCGGTGTAGATACCGAGTGGAAAGGCGACGAACCAGACGATGATCAGCGCCAGGATCGAGATCAGGAAGCTCCACCCGATACGCGCCCAGATGAGCTCGGAGACGGGCCGGCCGTACTGGAACGACCAGCCGAAGTCGCCCTGGACGATGCCGCCCAGCCAGCTGAAGTACTGGACGATCATTGGCTCGTCGAGCCCGTAGCGGGCTTCGAGCTGTGCCAGCTCCGCCTCGTCGATCGACTCCCCTTGGGCGGCGGCGGTGGTGATCACTGAGGTCAGGTAGTCGCCCGGCGGCAGCTGGATGATGATGAAGGCCACCAGCGAAATCGCCAGCATCGTCGGGATCATCAGCAGCAACCGCCGCAGGATATAGCCAAGCATCGCCCTTCCTCTTACCGAATCCGATGGATCACGTTCGCCACGCCCGCCGCTCAACCGTCATTCTGACCAGAGGGAAGAATCCCCGTGCGAAGCACAGCGCGTCAGCGCCTACTTCGTGTGGGAGCGCCGTCTGCGACGGCGAGCGCTTCGCGCGGCGATTCTTCGGGCTTCGCCACTTAGAATGACGGGGGTGGGGCGGGCGTGGCGAAGCTCATGGGACGGCACGGCTTCCGTATTACACGCGACGAACCGGGATGGCAACCCCCGGCCTACCAGCCCACCGGCCGCACGCCGTGCGGCGCTACTGAGCCTCGAAGTACTGACAAGGGTTGGTGGCGGCCGGCGCCTGCCCTTCCCACGCCCACAGCATCGGCGCCGGGACGTTGCGGAAGGCGGTCCGCCTGATGCCGTACCCCTGAATCGGCAGCGAGATGCCCATGCACCAGAACTGGTCGGCGGCAATCTCCAGGAGCTGCGTCATCAACCTGGCCTGCTCGGCCGGGTCGGCCGTGCCCTCGATCTGGGTGTACAGCTCCATCTGTTGCCTGGCCGCATCCGAGGGTTCCGCCACGACCCCCTCGCTCTCCTCGACATTGACCTCGCCGCGCAGCCCGCCCTGCGTAAACCAGTTGGCCCAGGGGATCGCGAAGTAGGACCAGATGCTGCTCGGGAAGTACCAGCGCGGCGCGAGCATGGCTTCTAACCCGCCTTCCCCTTCCCAGACCGTCGCCTCCGGCTGGTTGCCCGAGCGGCGCTCCTCGAACAGCGAGCGTTCCTCGGGTTTCAGCCGCAGGTCGATGCCCACCGCGCGCCAGTACTGCTGCACGAGCTCCAGGATGGGCGTCCACTCCGCGAAATACGTGGGTACGAATTCGAGCTGAACGAAGAAGGGCTGGCCGTCCGGCCCGAGCCGGATCCCGTCGCCATTCTTCTCCGGCAGAACCTTGTCCAGGTGCTGGTTGGCGAGGGCGACGTTGTGCTCCGTGTACTGCGTGGCGAGCCGCTCGTTGTAGAGCGGTGATTCGGGCCGCGGTCCCACCTGGAACGGCTGGCCCTGCCCGACGTAGACCGTGTCGATGATCTCCTGCCGGTTCATCGCGTGGGAGAGGCCGACGCGGAAGTCCTTGTTCTGGAAGACGCCCCGCTTCATTCCGTTCGGGTGCGTCAGGTTCAACGAGATGACCGTGTTGTTCTGCCGCGAATACGTCATTATCGAAGATCTCGAAGCCACCCTGCTGCTGATTGTCGAAGAAGACGGGCTTGTTGCGGAGTTCGTTGACGTAGTCGGTGACCAGGTCGATCTCGCCGTTGAGCGCCGCGAGCAGCAAGACCTCCGCCTCGGGAATCACCCGGAAGACGACGCGGTCCAGGTAGGGGAGTTGGTTGCCCTCGGCGTCGACCTTCCAGTAGAACGGATTGCGCGTGCCGATGAATTGCGTGGTCTCCTCGCCGATCGGCGTGGTCATTTGCCAGGCGAAGAGCACCGGCAAGTCCTTGTTCTCCCGCCACGCGGTCTTCGAGAAGAAGAGGGCCATCCAGTCGGGCAACTCCTCCTGCTCCGCCTGCTGGACAACGTCCGGGGTGTGCGTCTTGTGGAACTGCCGCATGTAGTGGGCGGGCATGGCGGTCATCTGCTCACCCAGCGCCGAGGCCAACCGCGGCAGGAAGAGTCCGTTGGGAGCGGCGAACCGGAAGACCACCGTGACGTCGTCGATTTTCTCGACCGTTACCGGCTTGCCGCCGGCGATCAGCCACGAGGGGACGACGGGTGAGAGCTCCTCGTTCATGACGACATCGGTGTACCAGAAGAGCAGGTCGTCGGCGGTGAAGGGTTGACCATCCGACCACTTCATGCCCTGGCGCAGGTGGAAGGTGTACTCCGCACCCTCCTGGCCGATCTCGAAGCGCTCGGCGACGTTGGGGATCAAATCGTCGACGGTGAAGCCGATGATGCCGGGTTTCCAGCGGACCAGGGCCTCATAACCCATGGTTCGCTGCTCGTAGCCGCTCCCGTTGCGGGTGGTGGCCGTGTTCCAGTCACCCCCGTAGGCGCCGACCTGCTCGACGGTCTCGAGCACCACCGGGGTCGCTGGCAACCGCTCGGCGACCGCCGGCAACCGCCCGGCCTGCACCTCGGCGGCGAGCTGCGGCGATTCCTGAAAACTGTCTGGGACTGGCGACTGACTCGCCGCCAGCACCGCGGCCGATCCTGTCCCCGAAGCGACGGCGCCACCGGCCGCCGCGGCCGATAGG